>CAZDGO010000161.1:0-5658 GCA_964504825.1 uncultured Gaiellales bacterium | reverse complement strand
AGGCGGCCGCGACGCGCCGCCGGGCGGCGTCGGCCAGGCGGCCGACCCGGAGCAGATCGGACGATTCCAGCAACGCCAAGCCGTCGGCGGCGTCGAGACGCGCGCCGGCGCGAACCTTCTCTTCTACCGCCGCCAGGGCATCAATGCAGGCGTCAACGACCATTGCGGGAGTCTAGCATAGGGCCACGGACCCGCCCGGAGTGCGCCCCGCGTCGCCCGGCCGGCGTCTCGGCGGGCGCACCGGCGACGTCACCGCGGCTACACCGACGCGTGGTGCAGAGCGATGATCCCCCCGGCCAGGATCTCGTAGCGAGGGTTGACCAACCCGGCTCCGTCCATGATCTCTTGGAGCGTGTCGGGATCGGGGAAGCGCCGCACCGACGCGGGCAGGTAGCTGTAGGCGAAATCGTCGCGGGCGGTGAGCCTGCCGAGTAACGGCACCACTCCATCGAACCAGAGATTGAAGAACTGCTTGAATCCGATGATGCCCGGTCGGGTGATCTCCAAGCAGACCACGCGGCCGCCCGGGCGCACCACGCGGCGCATCTCGGCGAAGGCCCGGGCGATATCGGGCACGTTGCGGATGCCGAAGCCCACCGTGCAGGCATCGAACTCGTCGTCGGCGAAGGGCAGGCCGAGGAGGTCGCCTTGTACGAAGTCCACCCACAACTGGTTGCGGCCGCACTTCTCCCGGGCAACGCGCAGCATCTCCTCGGAGAAGTCCAGGCCCACCACCCGTCCTTGGGCGCCCACCGCACGCCGCAGCGCGAAGGCGAAGTCGCCCGTGCCGCAACAGACGTCGAGGACGGTCCCTCCCGGTTCCACCTGCGCTACCATCACGCCCAGCTCGCGCCAGCGATGGTGCAGACCCGCCGACATCAGGGAGTTGACCAGGTCGTACGTGCCCGCGATGCCGTCGAACATCACGCGGACCTTGCCCGGCTCGGGCGTAGCGTCGACGCCGCTCACGACGCCAGCAGGACGGCGACCGTCGTGAAAACGCAGAAGACGACGCTGATGATGCCGTTCATGGTCATGAACGCGAGTCCCACCTTTGCCAGATCGCGCCGCCTGACCACCCAGTTCTCGTAGAACAACAGAACGCCGCACACGAGCACCCCCGCGTAGTACACAGGCCCCGTGCCGGCCACAAGCCCCACGCCGGCAAGCAACGCCACCGAGATCAGATGGAGCACACGGGTGGTCCAGAGCCCCGGTCCCACGCCGAAGTCGGCCGGGATGGAGTGGATGTGGTGCTCTCGGTCGAAGTCTAAGTCCATGCAGGCGTAGATGACGTCGAAACCGGCGATCCACATGGCCGCCGCCGCCCCCAGCAAGAAGGGCTCCCATGTCACGCGCCCGGTCACCGCCACCCACGCCCCCACCGGACCGAGGCCTATGGTGGCCCCCAGGACGAAGTGGCACAGCCACGTCCAGCGCTTGGTGAACGGATAGACCACGAAGGCCGCCACGGGAATGGGCCATAAGTACCACGTGACTGAAGGCAGGTTGAGCACCGCCAGCAACAGGACGGCGAGTGACGCCAGGCTGAACACCCATACTTCGGGCTTGCGCAACCGCCCGGCGGGTAGCTCCCGACCCGCGGTGCGGGGATTCAGGCCATCGATACCCGCGTCGAACAGCCGGTTGAGGGCCATGGCCAGACTGCGCGCGCCCACCATGGCCAGGGTGATCCAGAGCATGGTCCGGAAGCCGGGGATGCCACCTGCCGCGAGGAACGCGCCCGAGTAGGCGAAGGGCAGGGCGAAAACGGAGTGCTCGAACTTGACCAGCCGCACGAACAGGGCGAGATACTCCAGGAGACCGCTGTCTTGCCGGCCACCGTCGCGGCCGCGTCCGCGTACCCCGACACCTCTCGCCACGCCGCCGTGACCGACCCCCGCCTGCGCCTTTCCCACGGTCACTTCCGCCGTCCTACGCGGCGCCGCCACGCCGACCGGGCGTGAGCTCCGGACGCCGGCGTGCCCGCACGCCCGGTCGGAAGATCCAGACCCAACTGTGGCCACAGCGCATCCACCCGCGCAACGACCTCAGCGGCCATGGAGATATCAGGCGGCCACTCGCGGGGATGGCCTTCTTCCGGCCATTTCCTGGTGGCGTCGATGCCCATCTTCGCTCCCCAGAACGGGGTCGGCGAGGAGTGGTCGAGGGCGTCCAGCGGTCCCTCGGTGTGCACGATGTCGCGTCGCGGGTCGACGTTGTTGAACGCCCGCCAGGCGACTTGAGAATAGTCGTGCACGTCGATGTCGGCATCCACCACGATGACGCACTTGGTGAACTGCATCTGCCCCATCCCCCAGACGGCATGCATAATCTTGCGCGCATGCATCGGATATGACTTGCGCAGGGAGAGGATAGCGCAGTTGTGGAACACACCGGCTTCGGGCAGGTCCATATCGACCACCTCGGGCAGGGTGAGGCGCAGCAGGGGCAGGAAGAGGCGCTCGGTGGCCTTCGCGATGAACGCGTCCTCCATCGGGGGGATGCCCACGATGGTGGTGGCGTAGATGGGGTCGCTTCGGTGAGTCAGAGCGGTCAGGTGGAACACCGGGTAGTCGTCGGCGAGGGAGTAGTAGCCGGTGTGGTCTCCGAAGGGCCCTTCGGTGCGCCGCTCGCCCGGTTCGACGTAGCCTTCCAGCACGATCTCGGCGTCGGCGGGCACTTCGAGATCGACGGTGCGGCACTTCACCATATCCACCGGCTCGCCGCGCAGGAAGCCCGCGAACATCATCTCATCGATCATGCCGGGTAGCGGAGCGGTGGCCGCATAGGTGACGGCCGGGTCGGTGCCGATGGCCACCGCTACCTCCAGGCGCCCGCCGGCGGTGCGATAGTGCTCGGCCGCGTCCTTGTGTAGATGCCAATGCATGCCCGTGGTGCGGGCGTCGTAGACCTGCAGGCGGTACATGCCGGCGTTACGTACGCCCGTGCGAGGATCCCGCGTGAAGACCACCGGAAGGGTGATGAACCGCCCGCCGTCGAGAGGCCAACACTGCAGCACGGGGAGGCGCCCCAGATCGATGTCGTCGCCCTCATAGATCACTTCCTGGCAGGCCCCCCGTTTCACCGTCCGGGCGCCGTAGCCGGCCACGTCCTTGAGCTTCGACAACGCCTTGACTTTCTCCATGATGCCCTGAGGCATCTCGAGGTCCATGAGGCCTATCACGCGCTCGGCGAGGGCGTCGTAGGAAGGCGTACGCAGGGCCAGACACATGCGCTCGTGACTGGCGAACTGGTTGATCAGCACGGGCATGGCCGATCCCGCCACAGTGCGGAACAAGAGCGCCGGTCCGCCCGCCTTCACCACCCGATCGGCGATCTCGGTGATCTCGAGCGCCGAATCCACAGGATGGTCGATCACCGCCAGCTCCCCCCGCTCTTGGAGGAGGCGGATGAAGTCCCTCAGACCGTTCAAGCGGGCTGCTGCGAGAGGTAGAACGAGACCACCATCAGCTCGGTGGACAGATCGACCTGACGCACGAACACTCCCGGCATAGGCGCCAGACGTACCGGGGCGAAGTTCAAGATCCCTCTGATGCCACCCTCCACCGCCCGCTCGGCCACCAGCGGGGCAGCTTCGGCCGGTACGGTCAGGATAGCCACCTGCACGTTGTTCTCGCGGATGAAGTCGGCGAGTTCGCGCTCGTGCCGCACGACCAGCCCATCCACTTCGGAGCCCACGACGTACCGCGAGCTGTCGAAGATGCCCACGAGCTTGAAGCCTTCCTCCCGGAAGCCCCGGTAGCGGGCCAACGCGCCGCCCAGCTTCCCCGCGCCCACGATCACCACGTTCCATTGCCGGTCGAGGCCCAGGCAGCGAGAAAGCTCGCCGATGAGGTAGGTCACCTCATATCCGACCCCGCGTACGCCGAACTCGCCGAAGTAGCTGAAATCCTTGCGGATCTGCGCCGCATTCGCGTCCAGACGTTCGGCCAGTTCCTTGGACGACACCTTGGGCACGCTGTCGCGCTCGAGTTTGTGCAGCACCCGCAGATACCGCGCCAAGCGAGGCACGGTCGCCTGAGGCACTTTCGCCTTGTCTATGGGGCTGGCCATGTGCGCCTCCCCTACCCCATCTCGGCTAAGACCGCCGCGGCGGCGGACACAGTGGTCTCGATGTCCTCGGCCGTGTGGGCCAGCGAGAGGAAGGCGGCCTCGAACTGGCTGGGAGCCAAGTAGACCCCCCGCTCCACCATCCCGCGGAAGTAGGCCCCGTATCGTTGCGTATCGCTCAGCTTGGCCGAAGCGAAGTCGGTAACCGGGCCTTCGGTGAAGAACAGAGTCATCATCGATCCGACGCCCTGCACACAGACCGGCACTCCCGCCTCGGCCGCGGCCGCGCGAAGACCCGCAGCCAGGGCCGCACCCCGTTCTTCGAGCTGAGCATAGGCCCTTCCATGGCGCAGAACATCCAACGTGGCGATGCCCGCCGCCATGGCCAGGGGATTGCCGGAGAGGGTGCCCGCCTGGTAGATGTCCCCTGAAGGAGCCACCCGTTCCATAATGTCCCGGCGGCCACCGAAGGCGCCCACAGGTAGGCCGCCCCCGATCACTTTACCCAACGTGGTCATGTCGGGAGTGATGCCGTAGCGCTCCTGCGCCCCGCCGAAAGCGACACGGAAGCCGGTCATGACCTCGTCGAAGATGAGGATCGCGCCGTAGCGGGCCGTCACCTCACGCAGGCCCTCCAAGAAACCCGGCGCGGGCGGCACACACCCCATGTTGCCTACCACCGGCTCCACGATCACGGCAGCGATCTCCTCACCCAGGCGGGTGAAGACCTCCTCTACTGCTGCCAAATCGTTGAAATCGACGGTCAAGGTGTCTTTGGCGGTGCCCGCCGTCACACCTGGGCTGTCCGGCAGCCCGAAGGTGGCCACCCCGGAGCCCGCGTGCACAAGGAGAGAATCACCGTGGCCATGATAGCAGCCCACGAACTTGAGAATGCGGTCGCGGCCCGTGAACCCCCGAGCCACACGCAGGGCGCTCATGGTAGCCTCGGTGCCGGAGTTGCACATGCGCACCATCTCCACCGAAGGCACGGCCTCGATGATGTGGCGGGCCATCTCCACCTCGAGAGGCGAGGGGGCGCCGAAGCTGGTGCCTTTATCGGCGGCCGCCTTCAGCGCCGCCAGCACGGTGGGGTGACAGTGGCCCAGGATCATGGGCCCCCAGGAACCTATGTAGTCAAGATATTCGTTGCCGTCCACGTCCCACATGCGGGCGCCAAGGCCCCGCTCCATGAAGAGGGGATCGCGGCCCACAGCCCGCATCGCGCGCACCGGGCTGTTGACTCCACCCGGCATGTAATGGCAGGCCTCCACATACAAGCTGCTGCTGATTTCGTCGTTCACTGCCCGCCTCACTCCCCGTGCGACGACCGGTCGCTGACGGTGCTGATTTCCCGACATACACCTCGCCACGTCCCCCGCTGGCAATGTATCACAGGTCTTGTGAAATCATAGGCAAAGTGTCGGAAGAAAGTGAGGTCTGCGCTACGCCGGCGCGACCCGGGGGCGCACCTAGTTATCCGTAGAGGGACGTATCTATTAGCCCCAATCCACTGGTCCCGCGCGCAGAAATCAGGTAGCAGATAACTGACAAGTGCCCTCTTTCCTGGGAAAATGTGAGTTGCGA
>CAZDGO010000160.1:0-5710 GCA_964504825.1 uncultured Gaiellales bacterium | reverse complement strand
CTTCGTGAGCACCTGGTAGGTGTGCTGCGGTGTTCGGTGCATCACGTCGAACACCTGCCCGACGAACTCCTCGGGCACGTCCGGGTGGAACAGGTCGCTCATGCTGTTGACGAACACCACGCTCGGGCGCCGCCAGTTGAGCGGGTCCTCGAGAACTTGGCGGTGCAGGGTGAGCCCGAATCCTGGGCCGCTCGTTCGGGGATCACCGTCGGCCTGGTACTTGGCCTGGCCCATCGCCTTGAGGCGCTTCGCGAGGGTCAGGGCGTAGCAGTGGTCGCAGCCGGCCGAGACGCGGTCGCAGCCCGTGACCGGGTTCCATGTGACTTCGGTCCACTCAATGGAGCTGGAAGCCATGTTCTACAGCCCCTTCCGAGGTGAACCCTCGTAGGTCACACCAACGACTTTAGGCACTCTGGCTCTCCTGGCCGCGTTGGGCGTCGGGGTGGATCTGGAGGTGACCCGCTCGATGGTGCGACGGTCTTTCATGTCGAGGTGCAGGCGGCCCACCTGGGGTGCACCAAGAAGGACGACAAATAGGAGAGATAGATGGAGGCCCCGCCGGGGTGACGGGGCCTCCATTCTGCGACTGCCCGGGAGGGATTTGAACCCCCGACCTTTCTTCCGGGAACCGTTGGCTACTTCGCGCTCTCCTGCGCGCCGGTGATCGCGTTCACCGCGGGAACCCTGATGGAAGGTGCTCTGCCAGGCTGAGCTACCGGACGAGATTCATCCTGCACCCTGATTTGGTTTTGTCAACCGGATCACCACTGGAGCATTCTCGCTCTCGCCTGCGGATGGTCGGTCGTCGTCGCCACGTCGAGGTCGTCCATGTTCGTGTGGCACCTACGGTCGGGGCACCGGGACTCTCTCTTCGTGTTCGTTGGACATGGCCAGATTGTGTGGGTGATCGGCGGGAGCTGTTCACCTTCGCGGCGGGCGCCGACGCCTCGCCCACACCAGTGACCTCATGATCCAGCTGCTGGAGATGCGGCCCGCGTGAACCGGCGCAACTCTCGACGCTTGACGACACGACGAGTTCGGCGAGCGACCCAGGTACCTCTGAGGTCCGAACGATCGAGCAGCACCTCGACCTCCTCGACGGACAGGTTAAGCATCACCGCGACCTTCTCGACCGAGTAGGCGCCCTTCGGCATCGGCGCCGAACGCATGGCCGGATTGTGCGAGCGGTTGTAACGAGGTCCTTCATGCACGATGGCCGCATACTCGGCGCGCTCGGCATCACGTCGCGTAGCGAAGGGCGCGACGCTTACTGATGCGACTTCGCCCCACCAGGCAGACCGGCGGGAATGTTGATCCATGCGCGATCCCCAGTGATCGCTGATCCCGGCGTGGAGCAGAACGCCCTCGGCGTCGCGGAGGCGATAGAGGCAACTGGGAAGCTCGGTCGTCACTAGCAGTTCAGGGGCTCAGCGGCGCTCGGCGCGGGTCTAGTTTCCGTATCGGCGCGCCGCCGCTTCGGCATTCTTGGCCGCTCGCTCTGCGCTTTCGGCGGCGCGCTTCGCGCGCCGTGCCATCTGTTCGACGTCATCCAGCCTCGAGAGGACCTTACGAAACTGCGCTTGAAGATCCGCATCCATGAACTGTCCTTCCTCCTATGACTGTCGCGGCGAGTTCACCACAACCAAGACCGATGCCCACCTGCGCGCCGCGGTGGTGGCTGGCTTGCTGACCCGTCACCGCCTCTTGACGATGCGTCTACAGCCATCAAACGACTCCGGGAGAGAACGGATCCATTGATCAGTTCTCTGCAGGAGGGACGACTGTCCATCCCTGAGTGGCAAGTTCATCGGCGGCGGGAACTTGGTCACGACGAACGGCAGCGCGCAACTGGAGCCGGTGGTAATCATCTCGGTGGTGATCCACGACCTGTTGCCAACGACGATGAGATCGAGCGAGGCCCTCTCCGATCAAGAACTCCACGACGTCTTCGAGACACGGCCGGTAGCGCTTTCCGCCCACGGGAAAGTGCATGCGCTCAAGGTCGGGACGCGCGCCCGTCCTCCCGCTGAGCACTCCGAGCGAAGTGGAGTCCCCGTTCACATGGACGTGAGCCGACGCGTGGCCCGAAAGGTCGCGGTTGTAGTCGTAGCGAACGAGGAGCTGGCGCTTGAGGGGATCGGCATAGACACCGAGGACGCAGCGTGCGTCCATCAGGTGCTCACCCTCGGGGTCCAATCGAAGGACGTGCCGCGCGAGCAGGAAACAGCTCGGGTCTGCCTTCGATATGGTCAGCGGGATTGGCTCCAGCGCCGCGTGGTCGCGCCGTGAAACGCGATACCCGACGAAGCAGGCACCGCTAGCGGGGTTGAGCACCGACGTGATCCGTACGCCGGTGGTAACTGTCCCGTTCAGAAGGTCGCTTGTCCTTTGAGCGAAGTCGTGAGCTTCCCGCTCAAGATCAGCAGACTGCGCCTTCTTCTGGGGAGATGACGAACCAGACGAGGCGGGCTTCTTCGGAGGGGAATTCATCTTGCGCTGCCATGGCCGCGAGCTGGTCATACGTGAGTCCCAAGCGGGCGAGCGCTGCGGCTTCACCAGCCTCAATGTCTTCGGTGGATGCGACCTCTACGTCGCGGTAGGACTTCTGCTTGGGCACCGTTCTCACCCTTCGTGCAATCGCGTTGCTCATACGGTCATTTGTAGAACGAGGGTGTGACACTGCCAAGTTCCGACGATACGCCTGGGATCCCAAGAACTCGCGGATGCCGGACTCTACTCAGGAGCTTGCTTGTGGGTTCGTCGGGTCTTGCTCCATAAGGGCATGGGACTCGTTGACCATGACTTAAGACGACCCCTGATCACTCGGGCGACGGTCCGTATTGATCACAAGGTCGCATTACCCAGCCGAATGCGCCCATCACCTGATGCGGCCGTAACGCGCAGACGGGGATTAGTTCGGAGGGGTGCGCTTGTGGGGCTGGACGGGCACGGGCTTTGGCCCGGGCTTGTCGCCAGGCCCGGGCCAGGCCGGGGTTCGTGGCGTCGAACGCCGGTGCGGTCGCACGGGGACGGTCTTCGGAGCCATGACATCTCCTTACCTGAGGTGGTCTTGTTGGTTTCAGCCAGCAGGCGGGTACGGGTCGTTGCCGTAGCTGTCGCGTTGGCGTATACGCCCATCGCTTCCATGAAGCAGGAACTCCGTTTCGTCGCGCTGGGCGAGGGGCCGGCCCGCGTCAACAGCCTCGGCCTGTGTGTTGTGGGTCGAGGTGACCCTCTCATTGCCTTCTCGACGCACGGCCCATTCGTTTCCATGAGGCACGACATGAACCGGCGGACTCTTCTTGTCGCTCAAGGCACTACTCCTTGCTATTGGACGATGACTGTTGGCTTCATACCTCGAGGGTGTGAGGTGTCAGTAGCGCGGGAGGTGAAGCAGGTTGTCCGTGTACTGGCCGTTCGCTGCGGTGCGCAGGTATTTCGATCCGGTCTGTGGTGTCACGACGTGGACCGCGACGCCCCCTGTCTCACCGGCGACGTAGACGCTGTTGCCTTTCTCGATGAAGCCCACCATCACTGCGGTGCTGCATGTCTTGCTTGTGCTGTTGGTGGCTTGGAGCCATCTGACGTCGGCGATGTGCTCGTGGCGGTTTCCCCCGCTCAACTTGACCGCGGTGATGTAGGTCATGGTTGGTGTCCTTGTCCGCAGGTTCCGTTGGCTAGCCGGCGTATCCGGTACCGGGCTGGGTCGCGGTGTTGGTGAGCGTCACGGTGACTTGTGGGCAGTCGAGGGTGACGGTGGTGTCGGGCGCGGGGGTGAAGTTCGGTGGCGGTTCGGCCTCGTGGATGACGAGCGGGACACCAATCGGCACCTCAGGGGAACGCGCGTGCCCTTGGGAGTTCGTGTGGAACACGGGACCGACCGGTTGACCGTCGTGCAAGATTTGGAAGCCGATGCCGCCGAGCTCAGCGAGAACCGGTTGACCGCTCGCGTCGAGGACCTTCTTGCGCACGAGGATGCGGCCGACGTTGCGGCAGCGAGCGATGAGCGGGTCGAAGAGCCCGGCAGCGATGAAGCGGTCGTCGTGAGGCGGCACGAAGAAGAAGCCACCCTTGAGGAAGCGGAGGCCTTGGGCATCGACCAGCGCATCAACGCCAACATTGGGGTTCATGAAGGCGGCATTGTTCATCCACCGATCGAAGATCGTGACGAAAACCTCGAGTGATGTTTGAAAGCTGACGAACTGCAAGCCCGCACTCAGCGTCGCATCCGAGCCCAACTCGACGAATGGGAGTCCGCGCCGCAAGAACGCGGTCTGGTCGTGCAGGGCGCCGCGCGGTCCGACCTTGCGGATATGAGCGTTGGCGGGACACTGGTCGCCGGCGAACTCGCCCTCGACGTCGATCGCAGTACCCGGGGGGAGATCGAGCCGTGAGCCATCGTCCTTGCGCCGCCCGATCGCCCCTTCTTGGGTTGCCGGGTCGAGCGCGTTCCAGCGCTCGAGATCCTGTTGGATCTTGAGGTAGGCGACGTAACTACCCCCGTCGGACCAGACTGGCTCGTCGGTGTTAGCGCGGTTGACGAACACCGCAGCTTCGCGGTTGGTCTCCGCGTTGCGCAGCCCGTCGAGGAAACCACCCAGCTCGCGGCGGTTGGCGCGCTGGAACCCTCGTTCGATCTCGACCGACTTGAGGTAGGGCCGGAGGCGGGCGAGACCGAGGAGGAACTGGGCGAACACGGCTTCGGCAGTTGTAACGATGTAGAGCGCAACGTCGCCGGCGACGGTCGGGCAGTCCGGGGGGAGGGCGGGCAGGGTCAGCAGGTCTGAGGGGATCTGAGCGGGATCGAGACCGAACCGGGGTTGGTCGCCGAAGCGAAAGAAGGTCGGTCCGAGCGCAGGGACCACCGAAGCGAGGTAGTGCCCTTCGATTTCGGCCGTGACCTCCTTGACCGCGGCGCTCAATCCCTCGAGGAGTTCGATGACCTCTTCTTGGGTGAGGTCGTCCCGGAGGCCGAGAAACACGAGGGCGCCGTGCGCGAACGGGCTCCGCACCGCTTCGTTGGGGAGAATGTGCTGAGCGTTCGCCATGTGGGGAGCCTCCTGTCGAGATACGCTTGTTCCTGATCGGGAACTCTAGCGCGTTCCCGACCAAGAACACCAGTATTGTGAGACCGTGACTCGACAGCTCTCGCTCCTCGAGCAGCAACGCCTGACTCATCCCGAGTTGACCGATGCTGAGCACGTCGCGCGCTGGGCAGGCGACCTCATCAAGGAACTTGAGCTGGAGCCTCCGATCGACCTCGACGTCGTGGCCTCGTACCTGGGCGTCGCCGACATCGAAGCTGCTGACCTGGATGTCGCCGGCTGCCTTTTTTGTCACCGTGAGAAGCTCGTTATCAAGGTGCGCCGCCGCGACCCAGTGACACGTCGTCGCTTCACCGTCTGCCACGAGTGCACGCACACCTTCTTTCCGGGTTTCTTCCGGCAACCGCAGTACCGCTGCAACCCGGGTTCCAACCACGCACGGGATCAAGATCTGGAGCGATTGTGCGACGTGGGTGCCAGCGAGTTGCTCCTTCCGCGCATTCCTTTCTTGAGCAGGCTTAAGGAGCACGGCTTCGGCCTCGACACCGTCGAAAACATGTCGGCGTGGCTTGAAGCGAGTTTGGAGGCGACTGGGCATCGCCTCGTGGATCTCAATCCAGGCCCTTCTGCGTTCGTGGTTCTCGAGTTGGCTCACAAGCCGACCG
>CAZDGO010000159.1:0-5715 GCA_964504825.1 uncultured Gaiellales bacterium | reverse complement strand
GAAGCGACGGGACTGGGTGGCGACCGCGCAGAGCCGAGCGAGCAGATTCAGCATGGTCCGCTCCGCCGTCAGCAGGCTGCGTGCGTCGCCCTCGACCTCCGCCAGGATGCTTCCGGGGGCCAGTACCGCCCCTTCCTGCACCACCGGGTCAAAGACCGCGTTCGGATCGACCTCGCGCAGCACGGCGGCAGCCAGAGGCAGCCCGGAGGCCACCAGCTCTTGGCGCGCACCGATCGTGCCCCGGACGATCGTGCCCTCCGGCACGGTGAACTCCGTGGTGACGTCACCGAAGCCCGCAAGATCCTCCTGCAGCGCAAGCCTGATCAACGCGAGCGATATGTAGTCGATCACCCGTCCCCTCCCCGGCTCAGCAACTTCACGACCGTCTCGTCGGTCTCGGGATCATAGCGCAGCGTGACATGACGTTTCCAGCCGACGTCGTCACTCGCGGGATAGTCGGCGCGCAGGTGCACGCCTCGACTCTCCGTGCGGGTGTCGGCGGCCGCGATCATGAGGCTGGCTACCGTCAGTAGATTGAACAATTCCATCTCGTCCACCGATCGCCGGGGTGGCTGCAACGACGCATGCAATGCGGCCACCGTCGTGCGCGCGGCCAGAAGGCTCTCGGCGGTGCGGAGGATGCCGCACGCCCGCATCATCGTCTCGCCAAGCCGCCGCCTCGCGTCCGCGGTCACCTCTGGTCCGTTGCCGGTCCACTCCTCCGATGGGAGATCGAGCTTGATACGCCGCACCCCTTTCTGGGGCTTCGCCAGGTACCGATTCAGGTCGCGCACGATGCGATCACCGAACACCAACCCCTCCAACAGCGAGTTCGAGGCTAATCGGTTCGCGCCGTGAACACCGGTGGCAGCGTTCTCGCCGCACGAGTAGAGACCGGGAAGCGAGGTCTTGCCCCAGTTGTCGGTGGCCACTCCACCGATGTAGTAGTGAGAAGCCGGAGACACCGGCACCAGATCGTGGCACAGGTCGTAGCCACGCTTGATCAATCCCTGGAACACGGTCGGGAAGCGCTCCTCCAGGAACCCGCATGGGAGGTGCCGAGCATCCAGATACACGTGGTCGAACCCCTCGGCATCCATGACCTCCCGCATGCGCCGCACCACCACATCTCGGGGCGCCAGTTCGGCGCGTTCGTGGACGCCTACCATGAACCGCTGCCCTTGGCCGTCGAGCAGGTGCGCCCCTTCCCCCCGCAGCGCCTCAGTGATCAGGAGGGTGGGGTTCTCGTCGGAGTGCAGGGCCGTGGGATGGAACTGCATGAACTCCATGTCGCGCAGCACGGCGCCGGCGCGATAGGCCATGGCATGACCATCGCCTGTGGCGACGTCCGGGTTGGTGGTGTTCGAGAAGATCTGCCCAGCCCCGCCGCAGGCCAGCACGACGGCCCGAGCGTAGTTCACCACCAGCTGCCCTTGCCCGCCCAACGAGAGCACACCGACGCAGGCTCCGTCATCGGTGATCAGGTCGATCACGAACTCGCCCTCGTGCAGGTCGACGCGGCTGCCCGAAACCATGGCGCCCACCAGGGCGCTCGTGACCACGCTGCCGGTGGCGTCACCCCCCGCGCGCACCACGCGCGGCACCGAGTGTGCTCCCTCCGAGGCCAGAATCAACTGGCCTTCCCGGCGGTCGAACTTCGTGCCCAGATGCTCGAGTTCCCGCACCCGCGCAGGACCGTCCTGTACCAAGATGCGCACGGCTTCCTCGTCGCAGAGACCGCACCCGGCGATGAGGGTGTCCTTCAAGTGCAGCTCCGGCGAGTCGAACGGACCGAGGGCGGCGGCGATGCCTCCCTGCGCCAGGAAGGTCGTGGTGTCGTCCAGAGTGCTCTTCGTCAGCATCGCCACGTTCCATTTGCGCGCGGCCCCCACGGCCGCGGTGAGACCGGCGATGCCTCCGCCCACCACCAGGACGTCATAACTACGGTATTCGACGCGGGCTTCACCACGAGACACCAAGTACGGGCGACGCGGACCCGCCATCTAGGTGCCTATCTCCACCATGCGCTGCACCGCGGTGAGCGCTTTCGCCCGTATGTTTTCGGGCACCGACACGACCGGTGCCTCGGCCCGCAGCGCCTCGATGGCTTTGCGCAGGGTGGTGAGCTTCATGGTGGGGCAGATGGTGGCCTCGCTGGCGAGGTAGTAGCGCTTGCCCGGCACGTCCACGCTGAGCCGATGAATCATGCCCATCTCGGTGCCGATGATGTACTCCTCGGCATCATCCTCGCGGCAGAACCGGATCATGCCCGACGTGCTTTCGACCGCGTCGGCGAGAACCGTGACATCCGGTCGGCACTCGGGGTGCACCACGACTTTGGCCGCGGGGTGAAGCTGTTTCGCGGACAGGATGTCGTCGGGCGTGATGAGATCGTGTGTGGGGCAGTAGCCCTGCCACAGGATCATCGACCGGCCTGTCTTCTGCATCACCCACGCGCCCAGGTTGCAGTCCGGAGTGAAGATGATCTCGCGGTCGCTCGGGATGGACTCCACCACCTGCGGGGCGTTGGCGCTCGTGCAGCAGATGTCCGACAGAGCCTTCACCGCGGCGGAGGTGTTCACGTAGCTCACCACCACGGCGTCGGGATGTTGTGATCTCAGTTCGCTCAGCCCACGCGGATCGACCATGGCCGCCATCGGGCACCCCGCGCGGGGCTCGGGGAAGACCACCTTCCGATCGGGAGCCAGGATCGCCGCCGTCTCGGCCATGAAATCGACCCCGCAAAAGAGGATGAGCCTGGCCCCCGACGCGGCCGCCTGGCGGGAGAGCCCCAGAGAGTCACCCACGAAATCCGCGGCATCTTGTATCTCGGCACGCTGGTAGTTGTGGGCCAACACCACCGCATCGCGCTCGCGGGCCAGAGCCCTGAGCTCCTGCTGCATCGCCGAGTAGTCCATGCCCGTCGTCATACCTCCGTCACGTCACACCGCTCGACTGTTTGGTCGGCGGTCTTCTTCAGAGCTTCGGCGACCGTACCGCCGCCCGCCAGCACCAGCCCGGGCGCCAGCTCAGCCAGAGGCTCGAGGACGAAGCGGCGGTCCGCCAGGCGCGGATGGGGCAGCTGCAGCCGATCGTCGTCCAGGCGTACGCCATCGTACCAGAGGAGGTCGATGTCCAGCGTGCGCGGGGCCCAGCGTGCGCCACGCTCACGGCCCGCCGCCCGCTCGAGGTTTTGGGTCACGTCGAGCAGGTCGTGGGGCTCCAAGGTTGTACGCACCGCGATCACTTGATTCAGGAACTCCGCCTGGTCGACGTACCCGACCGGCGCCGTGCGATACAGGCTCGAACGCGCGATCACCCGCGTGTGGGGTAGATCGCCCAGCGCGCGCACCGCCTCCTCGAGCAGCCGACGGCTGTGTCCCTGGTTCGAGCCCAGGCTGAGGTATACCAGCGCTTCCGGGTCAGACCGGTCCATCTCCGGCCCCCCCGGCTCTCCTCCGCTCCAGGGAGACTCCCACCCCGGCTACGGAACAGGGTATGGGTGGGTGCGGTTTCGTCACTCTCACCCACACGGCGTCCGCGGGGAAGCGATCGAGCAGCGCGTCGGCGATCGCACCGGCCAAGCGTTCCAGGAGGTTGTAGCTGCGGCAACCGGCGATCTCGGCAACGACGTCGATGACCTCGGTGTAGTCGACCGTGTCGCCCACCTGGTCGGTACTGACCCCGGCGCATGCATCCATGGCCAGCCTGAGGTCGAAGCGAAACAGCTGACCCAGGCTCTTCTCCTCGGCCAGGACCCCGTGATAGCCATAGATCTGCAGTCCATCGATTGCGATCTCCACGCCGACGTACTCCTTGTCGGGCCCATCAAGCATGACGGGCCGAATGCAGGTCAGGGACCGGGGCGGGCCAACTACGCGCGCAAAGGAAAGACCGCGCGGGCCAACCGCACCGCCTGGACGTTCTCTTTGACATCGTGTACCCGCAGCATTTCTACTTCCTGGAGCGCGGCGATAACCGACGTGGCCACCGTGCCGTGGACCCGGTCCGGAGAATCGGCGAGCCCCAGGATCTCACCGATGAATCGCTTGCGCGAGGCACCCAGCACCACGGGCCGTCCCAGACTCCGAAAGCCGCCCAGTCCCCGGATGAGAGCCACGTTGTGCGCCAGCGTCTTCCCGAATCCGATTCCCGGATCGATCAACAGGTTCTCTTCGTTCAACCCCTGTTCGACGGCCCACGTCAGACGTTCGACGAAGAACCGGTAGACGTCCTCGACTACGTTGTCGTAGACAGGGTTCGCCTGCATCGTCTTCGGTTCGCCCAGCATATGCATCAGGATCACCGGGCACCCGGCATCCCGCAGAACGTCGACCATGCCCGGGTCGAAACGCAGGGCAGACACGTCGTTGATCATGAACGCACCCGCTTCGAGGGCCTTCGCCGCCACTGCTGCTTTGTAGGTGTCGATCGACACGTGGGCAGGAAGGTCGCCCGCCAGGGCCCTCACCACGGGGACCACCCGGTTCACCTCATCGTCGAACGACGTGGGGTCGGACCACGGCCGGGTCGATTCGCCCCCCACGTCGATCAAGTCGGCGCCCTCGTCGACCATGCGCCACGCCCCCGCGATGGCCACCTTGCGGTCGAAGTGCACCCCGGGATCGGCAAAAGAGTCGGGAGTGACGTTCAAGATGCCCATGATCTGAGGCCGGCGGGAGAGATCGAGCCCGGGGTGGCACGTCGGCGCACCGCCGGCGTACGACTCGAGTACGACCGCGAGGGCGTCGGCCAGCGCGCGCAGGCCGAAAGGCTGCTGGCGGAGCTTGGGGAGGAGACGCTCGTACTGCACCAGCGTGCCCATGATCAGGCACTCCGCATTCCGGCCGTCGAGCTCGTAGACCTCGCGAGAGGTGGCCACCTCGCCACCACGCGAGAGCATCTCTTGCTTCAAGATGTTGGCCGCTCGGATATCGATCCCTTTGACGCGGACGACCCGGAACAAGCATTTCTTGTCCATGAGATTGATGCCGCCGCCCGACACGCGCATGTCGTGCAAGAGGGCACGCACCTCTGCGAGGTCGCGCAATTCAACCACCTGCGGCAGCCCCGCCGCTGGAATCACGCCGCACCCCCCTACTTCCTCGGCGCCTCGATCAGAGCCAACACCTCGGCCCGGGTGGCCGAGCTGGTACGGAAGATGCCCCGCACCGCGGAGGTGACCGTCTGGGAACCGGCGGTGCGCACGCCACGCATCGACATGCAGAGGTGCTCCGCCTGGACGAGCACGAGCACCCCTTCAGGATCGAGAGTCTCGACCAAGGTATCGGCGATAGTGCTGGTGAGACGCTCTTGCAGCTGCAGCCGGGCGGCCGCCACTCTCACCAGACGAGCCAACTTGGACAGACCGGCGATCTTTCCGCATTTCGAGGGGATGTAGGCCACGTGAGCAAACCCGAAGAACGGGGTGAGATGATGCTCGCATATCGAATGGAACGGGATGTCCTTGATGAGCACCAGCTCCTGGTGCTTGTCGGACGGAATAGGCTCGACTATCGCCGCCAGGTCACGGTGCGTGCCATCGAGGATCTCAGCATACATCTCGGCTACCCGCTCGGGCGTCCGACGCAGGCCTTCGCGCTCGGTATCTTCACCCAACCCCTCGAGCACCAGACGGATGCCCCGCTCGATCTTGCTCAGATCCATGCCTCCGCCCGGCACCGGCCTACCCCTCGCCGCCACCGAGCGGCGGTG
>CAZDGO010000158.1:0-5752 GCA_964504825.1 uncultured Gaiellales bacterium | reverse complement strand
AAGAGGCGATGCTGCAAGGCCGCCTTCTTGCGCGGCTCTCTCATCGGGGCGGGTTCGGTGAACCCGCCACATAGCGAGGCCCACCTGGAGATCCTCAGTCCGCACGCCGATTTCGCCGCGGCCCTGGCGGGTCTTCTCGAGGCACTGGAATTCCATCCCGGCGTGTACGTCCGTCGTGGCAGCTACGTCGTCTACCTCAAGGGGCGCGAGGACGTGGCCGAGCTGTTGGCCCTCGCAGGGGCGCAGGAATCCGCCCTCCAGATCGAGGTGAAGGCGGTCATGAAAGAAGTCCGGGCGCGGGCGAATCGGCTGGCCAATTGGGATCAGGCCAACCTCGGTCGCACCAGCGCCGCCGCCCTTCGGCAGGTCGAAGCCATCACGTATCTAGAGACGCGCGGTCTCCTCGACGGTCTTCCGATCGCGCTTCACGAGATGGCCGCTCTGCGACTCGAACATCCGTATCTCAACCTTAGCGAGCTGGCGGCGGAGTCGCCCGACGCTCTGACCCGGTCGGCGGCCAACCACCGGCTTCGGCGTCTGGAACAGGCGGCGGAGGCCGCCGGCTGGCAGCCCCGGGTGCCGGGTGGCTCTCGGACTGGCCACGAGAGGCCCTATGGTAGAATCGCGGGGCTGTGATCATGGGGCTACGAGGAGGGCCAAAGGCATGAGTGTGAGGGTCGCTGTTAACGGCTTCGGACGTATTGGGCGCAACTTCCTGCGGGCGGCCCGCTTGCGAGGGGCGGACATCGACCTGGTGGCCGTGAACGACCTCACCGACGCTAAGACGCTGGCCTATCTGCTCAAGTACGACAGCATCCATGGGGTGTGGCCGGGCGAGGTATCCGCCACGGCCGAAGGCATCGCCATCGACGGCGACACGATGAGAGTATTCGCCGAGCGCGACCCGGCAGGCCTTCCCTGGCGCGATCTGGGAATCGATGTGGTGGTCGAGTCCACCGGCCACTTCACCGATCGGGCGGGTGCCTCCAAACACCTCGACGCGGGCGCGAAGAAAGTGGTCATCAGCGCCCCGGCCAAGGATCCAGACCTCACCGTGGTGATGGGAGTGAACGACGCCGAGTACGACCCGTCGAAACACCATATCCTTTCGAACGCCTCGTGCACGACCAACTGCCTGGCGCCGGTGGCCAAGGTGCTGCTCGACACGTTCGGCATTGAGCAGGGGTTCATGACCACGACGCACGCATATACGAACGATCAGAGCATCCTGGACCTGCCGCACAAGGACCTGCGCCGCGCCCGCGCGGCGGCGATGTCCATCATCCCGACGTCCACCGGCGCGGCGCGGGCGATCGGCCTGGTGCTCCCCGAGCTGAAGGGCAAACTCGACGGCTTCGCCATGCGCGTGCCCGTGCCCGACGGCTCGGTGGTCGACCTTACCGTCATCGTCGGGCGCGACACCACCGCAGCTGAGGTCAACGACGCGATGAAGGCTGCGGCCGACGGGCCTATGGCCGGCGTGCTCCAGTACATCGACGATCCCATCGTCTCCAGCGACATCGTGGGAAACCCGTATTCGTCGATCTTCGACGCTCCGCTCACCATGGTCGCCGGCCGGATGGTGAAGGTGGTGTCGTGGTACGACAACGAGTGGGGCTTCTCTAACCGGATGATAGACCTGGTGCTGCGCCTTCTCTAGGAGAGGTCCTATGCGCACGATGACCGTCCGCGACGTCGAGGTCACCGGCAGGCGC
This sequence comes from uncultured Gaiellales bacterium, assembly GCA_964504825.1. Taxonomy (GTDB): domain Bacteria; phylum Actinomycetota; class Thermoleophilia; order RBG-16-64-13; family RBG-16-64-13; genus JAJZQZ01. The sequence continues at coordinate 4,037 of CAZDGO010000158.1, read as the reverse complement.
GTGTTGGTGCGGGTCGATTTCAATGTGCGGTTGGTGGCTGGGGGCGTGGCCGACGACACCCGCATCCGGGCAGCATTGCCCACCATCGCCTACCTGCGAGAGCGCGGGGCCAAGGTGATTCTCGTCTCGCATCTGGGCCGGCCTAAGGACGCCCCCGATGACGCCCTCCGACTCGATCCGGTGGCCTCCAGCCTCGCCCGACTCCTGGGAACCTCGGTGCGCAAGCTCGACGAACTCACCGGTCCGGCGGTCGAGGAGGCGGTGGCCGGCATGCACCCCGGCGACGTGGTGCTGCTGGAGAACTCCCGCTTCGATCCTCGAGAGAAGAAGAACGACCCTGGACTGGCAGCGGAACTGGCTCGGTTGGCCGATGTCTACGTGAACGACGCCTTCGGTGCCGCCCATCGGGCACACGCCACCACCGCCGGAGTGGCGTCACTGATCCCCGCTGTCGCCGGCCTACTGATGGAGAAAGAGCTGGATGCGTTGGGCGCGCTGCTCGGCGAGCCGAAGCGACCGTTCGTGGTAGTCCTCGGCGGCGCCAAGGTAACCGACAAGATCAAGGTCATCGAGCGCTTTCTGGACCTGGCCGACGAGCTGTTGATCGGTGGAGCTATGTGTTTCACTTTCATCAAGGCTCGGGGCGGAGAGGTGGGAGCGTCCCGGGTGGAGGACGAGGCCGGCATAGCCATCGCTACAGAGCTGTTGACGATGGCGGTGGACTCGCGGTGTTCCCTGGTGCTGCCCGTGGACGTCGTGGCCGCCGACAGGTTCGCCGCCGACGCCGCCACGCGGGTCGTGCCGGCCGACGCCGTGCCCGACAAGTGGATGGGTCTCGACATCGGCCCACAAGCCGCCCAGACCTACGCCGAGCGTATCGCCGTGGCAGGCGAGGTGTTCTGGAACGGTCCCATGGGCGTCTTCGAGATGGCGCCCTTCGCCGCGGGCACCGAGGCGGTGGCGCGGGCCATGGCGGCCTCGAGCGGGGTGACCGTCGTGTGTGGCGGCGACTCCGTGGCGGCCGTCAAGAGCTTGGGCCTGTCGGAGGCCATGGACCACGTGTCTACCGGTGGCGGCGCGTCATTGGAGTTCATCGAGGGCGCGACCCTTCCCGGGGTAGAAGCGCTGCGCAGAGTCTAGGAGGCTCGAGTATGGCGCGGATACCTGTCATCGCCGGCAACTGGAAGATGTACAAGACCCCCGCGGAGGGTGACGCTTTCGTGCGTGCGCTTGCCGCCCATCTGGGAACGGTGGAACACGCCGAGGTCGTCGTCGCCCCCCCGTTCACGGGCCTGGCCGCCGCCGTTAATGCCTCTCTGGGCACCGACATCGCCGTAGCCGCCCAGAATGTTTTCTGGGAAGAGCAGGGTGCTTTCACGGGCGAGATCGCCCCCAGCATGCTCGCGTCACTCGGGGTTCGCTGGGTCGTCATCGGTCACTCGGAGCGACGGCAGCTCTTCGGCGAGACCGACCAAGGCGTGGCGCGCAAGGTGCGGGCGGTCCTCGATCGTGGATTGCGCCCCATCCTGTGTGTGGGCGAGACCGAGGAGGAGCGCGAGGCGGGTCTCACCGAGGAACGCTTGGCCAGCCAAGTAGCTAAAGGGCTGGCCGAGGTGCGTCCTTCGGAGGCTGCGGACCTAGTGTTGGCCTACGAGCCGGTGTGGGCGATCGGCACCGGCAAGACCGCCACTTCGGATATCGCGCAGGATGCCATCGGCTTCATCCGCGCACGCGTCGCCGATGCCTTCGGTGAACAGGCCGCACAGTCTGTCCGCATCTTGTACGGCGGCAGCGTGAAGGCCGACAACATCGCCGACCTGATGGCCAGGCCCGACATCGACGGCGCCCTGGTGGGTGGAGCGAGTCTGGATGTGGATTCGTTCGCGGCCATCGTGGGGTCTTCTCGATGACAGACGGAGGCTCGGGGGCAGCGCGCGGACGGCCGCGGCCCGTCGCGTTGATCGTGCTTGACGGCTGGGGGTACGCTCCTCCCGGGCCAGGCAACGCGATTAGCTTGGCTAGGACGCCGACCTGGGACGCGCTTCTGGCCGAGTACCCGTGGGTGCTGCTCGAGGCCAGCGGCGAAGCGGTGGGTCTGCCGGCGGGCATCATGGGGAACTCAGAGGTGGGCCATCTCACTCTGGGTTCCGGGCGTATCTTGTTTCAAGATCTCTCGCGCATCAATCGCGCTGTCGCCGATGGCTCCTTCTTCGACAATCCGGTGTTGACTCCGGTAATGGCCGCGGCCGCTCGAGGGGGTGCGGCCGTGCATCTCATGGGGCTCCTCTCCGACGGGGGCGTGCACTCTGCTATCGAACACATCCATGCCCTCGTCCGGCTGGCGCGGCGCTCTGGGGTGGAGCGGCTGTTCCTGCACACGTTCATGGATGGTCGAGACACGTCGCCTCACGCCGGTCGGGGCTTTCTCGCCGATCTGGAGGCCTTCCTCGCTGAGGAGGAACTCGGGCGCATCGCCACGATCTCGGGACGCTACTACGCGATGGATCGAGACCTGCGCTGGGATCGCATCGCTTTGGCCTACGCTGCCTTGGTCCAGGACGGCGCACCGCGGGCGCCCACAGTGGCCGACGCCATCGAGGCCTCGTACACTGAGGGCGTAACCGACGAGTTCGTGATACCGACCATCATCGGGCCGGCGCCGGAGGGCCGCATCCGCGACGGAGACACCGTCATCTTCTATAACTTCCGCCCCGATCGGACACGCGAGCTTACCCGAGCCTTCATCGACGTCGATTTCGATGAGTTCGACCGGGATGGCGGGGCGCCGCGGGTCGCGTTCATCGGCATGACCGACTATGAGGAGTCGTTCGACATCCCCGTGGCGTTCCCCGACGTGCCGCCCGAACACGTGCTTGCCGAGATCATCAGCCGGGCCGGACTGCGACAGCTGCACATAGCCGAGACCGAGAAATACGCCCACGTCACGTTTTTCTTCAATGGCGGCAGGGACGAGCCGTTCCCGGGCGAGACGCGTCGCCTCATCCCGTCGCCGCGGGACGTAGAGACCTACGACCAGAAGCCGGAGATGAGCGCTCATCTGGTGACCGCCGCCTTCCGCGAGACGATGAACGAGGAGCCGGTGGATTTCACGATCCTCAACTTCGCGAATCCCGACATGGTCGCGCACACCGGGTCCATCGCCGCGACGGTGGAAGCCCTCGAGCATGTGGACTCGTGCCTGGCCGAAGTCCTGGAAGTGCTGCACGCGCGCGATGCTCAAGTGTTCGTCACCGCCGACCACGGCAATGCCGAGTACATGATCGACCCCGATGGTTCGCCCAACACCGCGCACACCACCAACCCCGTGTACCTCATCTACGTCGGGGGCCGGTGGCCGCTTCGCGAGGGCGCGGGCCTTGCCGACCTAGCGCCGACCGTGTTGAGCCTTCTTGGTCTCGACGTGCCCGACGCGATGACCGGACAGCCGCTCGTCTGAACCTAACTTCTGGGCAGCTTGACTACCGAGCGAACCCGAAGCTTGCCTCTGCCCCTGTCTCACTCCGCGGTAGCGTTGTATCAGCTTCATACAGCGTGGTAGGCTAGGCTGGCTCGTGAGATTTGTACATCGGATTGTGAGGAGTAGCTCACCGTGGTCTACGTCTTAGCCGTAATCGATACCATCCTCGGTGTTGGCCTTATGGTGCTCATCTTTCTTCACTCGGGAAAGGATGCCGGACTCTCTAGCGCTCTTGGTGGTGGTATGGGCGCCATCGGCGGGAGCAGTGTGGTCCAGAAGAACTTGGACCGTATCACTGTTGCCGCTGCGCTCCTGTTCTCTGTCGTGACGATAGCCCTCGGCTTCGTTCTTTGAGGTCGAGGTCAGGCAAGCCTCGAGTATGAGGCCCGCTCATCGGGGAAGGAGGCGCAGCCGCCGCGAGCTTGTACGTCGGAAGTGTTGGCGTAACCGATCGAGAGGGAGGGTCTGAAGTTGGACAGATTCAAGCGTACCTGGGTGTTCGTTCTTCTGGCAATGGTACTTGTTGGTGCGATGGGTCTCATCGTGGGTTGCGGTGACG
>CAZDGO010000157.1:0-5768 GCA_964504825.1 uncultured Gaiellales bacterium | reverse complement strand
ACGCGGTCACGGCGCGGGTGGTGGCCGCCGTCCAGATCCCCGTCATGGCCTCGGGTGACCTGTTCAGCGTGGCGGCGGCCCACCGCATCCGCGGGGACACCGGGGCGGCCGCGGTCATGGTAGCCAGGGGTATGTTGGGCGATCCTTGGCTGGTGGAGCGGCTCCTGGAGGGGGAGGATGGGCCCCCGCCGACGGTGGACATGGCCGTCGCCGAACTCCGAGCGCTCCTGATGGCGGCTGCCCGGGATATGGGAGATCATCGTGCCGTCAGGTGGATGCGAAAGCTCGTTGCGTGGTACCTGCGCTCGGCCGGCGTGCATGGGCCGGCCGCGACGTCACTTCAGCGCCTCGAGGGGGTCGATGATCTCGACGGCGCCCTTGCCGATCTCGCTGACGCGTCGCGGCGACGGTAGCCACTATGGCAGGTATATTCGCCGGAAGGTTGACAGTTCTCTTCACTGTCCGTTACAATCCGGCCCTGTTTCTGAGGCCACAGAAGGAGGGTGCTCAGTGCTTTACAAAGACGTAGTGCTTACCCCAGAAGGTATGACGAAGCTCCAAGAGGAGATCGATTACCTCTCCACGACCAAACGGGAAGAGGTGGCGGGACGTATCAAAGAAGCCCGTGAGTTCGGGGATATCTCCGAGAACTCGGAGTACGACGACGCCAAGAACGACCAGGCCATGCTTGAACATCGCATCATCGTTCTGCAGGAGAAGTTGCGCCGCGCTCGGATCATCAAGGTGACCGAGATCTCGACCGAGAAGGTCAGCTTGGGGTCCACCGTCACGCTCAAGGACCTCGACCACGACGAGGAGTTCACCTACACGATCGTAGGCTCGGCGGAGGCCGACCCGGTCAACCAGAGGCTCTCCAACGAGTCGCCTGTCGGCCAGGCCATCCTGGGCAGGAAGGTGGGCGAGAAGGTCACGGTGCCTGCCCCCGCGGGGTCGATGCGATACGAGGTCGTTCGCATTGAGGCCCACTAGGTGGATGTCGAAGGTCCATCGCCCCCCGCGGAGGATCAGCTGTCCGAACTCGAGCGTGAGCGGCGCACCAAGGCGACCCGTCTGACCGACGCGGGCATCGAACTGTTCGCCCGCCGCTACGAACCCCGTACCCGGGCGGCGGAGATCGTCGCTCGGCACGGTGGGTTGGCGACCGGCGAGGAAGCCGTGGATGCGCGTTATCGCCTTGCCGGCCGGGTCCTGTCTCGTCGAGAGCACGGCAAGGCGTGTTTCCTCACGCTCCGCGACGGGTGGGACGATCTGCAGGTCTACGGCAACGTGAACACCGTGGGCGCGGAGTCGTTCGCTCGGCTCACCGGCCTCGACCTCGGCGACATCATCGGCTGCGAGGGCTATGTCTTCCGTACGCGCCGGGGAGAGCTCTCGCTGTTCATCGAATCGTGGACCTTGCTCACCAAGTCGTTCCGCGCGCCGCCGGAGAAATTCCACGGTCTTCAGGACCGGGAGACCCGGTACCGGCAACGGTATGCCGACCTCATCAGCAACCCGGCGGTGGCTCGACAACTCCGTGGCCGGAGCGCCCTCGTCTCGGCGATGCGGCGCTATCTCGAGGATCGGGGATTCATCGAGGTGGAGACGCCGGTGCTGCAGCCGCTCCCAGGCGGTGCCCTGGCCCGGCCGTTTGCTACGCATCACAACGCGCTTGACGTCGAGCTGTACCTGCGCATCGCGCCGGAGCTCTACTTGAAGCGCCTGCTCGTAGGGGGATTCGACCGCATCTTCGAGATCGGCAAGAATTTCCGCAATGAGGGATTGTCGCCGGTTCACAATCCTGAGTTCACGATGATGGAGCTCTACTGGGCCTATGTGGATTATCACGAGATCATGGACCTGGTCGAACACATGATCCCCGCTTTGGCAGTGGAGGTCCTGGGCACCACCACGATTACCGTCGGTGAGCAGCAGGTGGAACTCGCGCCCCCTTGGCCCCGACGCACGGTGGACAGTCTGATGCTGGAGAAGCTTGGCATGTCTCTGCCGGCCATGCGGGCGGATCCCGCGGCAGCCCGTGCCCTCCTCAAAGCGCGCGGCGTGGAGGTCGAGGGTTCCGAGAGCTTCTCGGAGGTGGTCGACAAGACCCTGAAGCATCTCGTCTGGCCCGAAGTGGTCGATCCCGTCTTCGTCATCGACCATCCGGTTGAATTGAGTCCGCTGGCCAAGAAGCACCCTGACGATCCGCTGCTGGTCGAGCGGTTCCAACCGGTCATCGCTGCGCGCGAGGTCGGGAACGCCTTCTCTGAGCTGAACGATCCCCTCGATCAACGCGCCCGTTTTGAAGCGCAGGCGGCGAACAAGGCCGCAGGCGACGAGGAGGCCATGGTCTTCGACGAGGACTTCCTGCGCGCTCTCGAGTATGGCATGCCGCCGGCGGGCGGCCTGGGCATCGGCATCGATCGACTGGCCATGCTCTTCTTGGGAGTGGACTCGATCCGCGATGTCATCCTCTTTCCTCAGCTTCGGCCCGAGGAGTTCTGAGACCGGAGCACGGTCGCTCCTAGCCCGGCCGCTGAGGCGCCTGTGTGCTACACTAAACGCAGTCACGAGAGGCCCATATGTGCGTTTGTGCGGGCATTCTGTGATTTCTTGCCGTGCCTTAGGCCGTGGTCCGGCCCGCTACGACTCGGGGACTCGGGCAGAGAGGAGACGCGCAGGCATGTTCACCGATGGGTCTGAATGGCAACCGGGCAGCGGTGGCATGGTGTGCGAATCGTGCGGCGAGGAGCCGGCCTCCGTGCACGTCGTGCGCATCGAGGCCGGGTCAGTGACTCACTCTCACCTCTGCAAGGACTGCGCTCAGGACATGACAGAACAGTCTGAAGGCGCGTCGTTGGTGTTCGCTCTCCCTTCCGCTCTTAACGGTCTGATAGCCGGCGGGGCTCTCGAATCAGCGGGTCATCGCCTTGGTCGGCAGTCGCTCGTGTGTGGAGTGTGCGGCACCTCCCTCACCGATCTGTCGGAGTCCGGTCTACTCGGGTGCGCGGCGTGCTACGAGGTGTTCGCCGAGCACCTGAAAGGTCTGGGTGGCAGCCCGGCGGGGGTTCACCTGGGTAAGATTCCCAGCCGGGCACCCGTGGGCGCCGGGGAACACCGCGAGGTACTGCGCTTGAAGCGTATGCTCGATGAGCTGGTCGAGTCAGAGCGATTCGAGGAGGCGGCCAGCGTGCGTGATCGTCTGGCGGAACTCGCTCGCGATCCTGCCTCGGGTGCCTAAGATGACTGCCGATGGCCTCTTGGTGAGTTCAGTGGCTCTCTCGCGCAACGAAGCGACGACGGCCTTTCCTCACGCTGCTGATTCCAAGGTTCTCGTCGATCTTCTCGGCCGCGTATCGACCGCGCTCGTCGCGGGCGGGCAGCCCGGTGAGTGGGAGATGTTCGAACTAGACGCGGTGTCGCCAATCCAACGGGCCTACCTTGTTGAGCGTGGTTTGATGACGCCGTCGTTCTCTCGCGGCCGGGGAGCAGGGCGGGGTTTCGCCGTATACCAAGCCGGGCGGGCCTCGCTGGAGGTCAATGGACTCGATCACATCCATCTGCTGGGCACCCGGGTGGGCGGTCATCTGTCCGAGGCGTGGGCTACGCTGGATGTGATCGACGACCTGGTCGAAGCCGCCATCACCTACGCGTTCGACGACGCTTGGGGCTATCTCACCAGCCGACCGGCCGATGCCGGCACCGGCGTGCGGGCGTACGCGACCGTGCACATCCCGGGCCTGATGGTGTCGGGTCAACTGGGTGGAGTGGCCATGAGCTTGATCTCCCAGGGCTTGATGCTCTCGCCGCTGTGGGAGGGCGCCGGGGGGTTCTTCCAGGTTTCCAACCGGGGGTGTCAGGGTACATCAGAAATGCTTATCACTGAGACGGTGACTGAGGCGGCCAACGAGGTCGGCGAGCGCGAGCGCTCCGTCCGTAAGGCGCTTCATCGAGACCATCCTGTGCGGGTGAAGGATCACATCGGGCGTGCTCTTGGTGTTGCCCAGCAGGCGTGGTCGATCACAGCGGGTGAGGCGGTCAGCCTGGCGTCCGCGGTGTGGGTGGGGGTGACCATGGGTGCGGTCGACGCCCCTTGGATGGGCAGTGAAGAAGCGCTCGGCCTCATGAGACGAGTCCAGCCGGGTCACCTGGCGGTCGAGGAGCTCGGCGCTGGGCACGGGGGTCTCGACGACCCCCGCATAGACGAGATCCGCGCGCGGATCTTGCGAGAGACGTTCGCAGGCGTGCGCGTCTGTACCTAGGAGAGGAACGACCATGTTCGAACGGTTTACAGAACGTGCGCGCCAGGTCGTGGTGCTGGCCCAAGAAGAGGCCCGCGATCTCAAGCACAATTACATAGGCACAGAGCATCTGCTACTCGGGTTGCTTCGGGAAGGCGACGGGGTAGCCGCGCGCGTTCTTGGCGCCCTCGAGGTGTCGCTTGAGGACGTCCGGGGCGAGATCACGCGCATAGTGGGTGAGGGCGAGCACGAGGCTCAGGGGCAGATACCCTTTACGCCGAGGGCGAAGAAAGTGCTGGAGCTCGCGCTCCGCGAGGCTCTCTCGCTAGGTCACAACTACATAGGCACGGAACACATCCTTCTTGGCTTGGTGCGCGAGAGCGAGGGCGTCGCCGCGCGTATTCTCAATGGCTTGGACGCCGACGGCGATCGCATCCGCCAGGAAGTCATGCGGGTGCTCTCCGGCCCCAGCCGGCGCGCTCAGAAGCCCGGCGCCGCCGCTGCCACCGCCGCGAGTAAGAAGTCATCCAAAGTGCTCGATCAGTTCGGGCGCAACCTGACCAAGTATGCCGAGGAAGACAAGCTCGACCCGGTCATCGGCCGTGCGATGGAGATAGAGCGGGTCATGCAGATCCTTTCGAGACGCACGAAGAACAACCCGGTGCTCATCGGGGAGCCGGGTGTGGGCAAGACGGCAGTCGTCGAGGGCTTGGCTCAGCGCATCGCCGACAACGAAGTGCCCGAACTGCTCAAGGACAAGCAGATCTACACCCTCGACCTGGGGGCTCTTGTAGCCGGGTCGAAATATCGGGGCGAGTTCGAGGAGCGGCTGAAGAAGGTGATGAAGGAGATCACCGAGCGCGGTGACATCATTCTTTTCATCGATGAGATCCACAATCTGGTGGGTGCCGGCGCCGCTGAAGGCGCGATCGACGCCGCCTCCATTCTCAAGCCCGCCCTGGCCCGAGGCGAGCTGCAGACCATCGGTGCCACCACGATCACTGAATACCGCAAATATCTGGCGCGCGACGCGGCCCTGGAGCGACGGTTCCAGCAGATCCTCGTGAAGGAACCGTCGGTCGAGGAGACCGTATTGATCCTGAGAGGGCTCCGCGACCGCTACGAGGCCCATCACCGCATCCGTATCACCGACGAAGCCCTGGAGTCGGCCGCGTATCTCGCCGACCGCTACATCAGCGACCGCTTCCTGCCCGACAAAGCCATCGACCTGGTCGACGAGGCCGGCTCGCGCCTGCGCATCCAGACCATGACCGCGCCCCCGGACTATAAGGAGCTGGAGGAGAAAGTCCAGACGGTGCGCAAGGAGAAGGAAGCCGCGATCGAGGGCCAGGAGTTCGAGAAGGCCGCCAACCTCCGCGACAGAGAACGACGGCTGATCAACGAGAAGAAAGAACTCGAGGAGCGGTGGAAGAACTCCGAGGAGGGCTCCCGCGCTTCCATCGGCGAAGACGAGATCGCCGAGGTGGTGGCCATGTGGACCGGCATCCCGGTCGTCAAGCTCACCGA
>CAZDGO010000156.1:0-5776 GCA_964504825.1 uncultured Gaiellales bacterium | reverse complement strand
GTCTTCCGCCTGTGTCCGGACCAGGGGACCCCTGTGGGAGGTCCGGCTCAGAGTGCGGTGGATGTCGGTGCGGCTGTTGCCGTGTCCAGCGGGGAAGCACAAGGAGGGCGCATGAAAGCCAAGGCCTCAAAGCCGGTCATTGGCGTATTGACCTTCGTAGCGGCAGCGATCATCCTGCTGATGCTGGGTATAGTGGTCGGGGGTCTGTCGGCGATCTTCGGCTGAGAGCTCTAAGAGCGCGGCCTCACGGCAGCGTCGCCCCGGTGGCGGTACCCCCACCACGACCGCCACATGGCGCGGCTGCCCAAGAGTAGGCCCACTCCCACCATGATATAGACCAAGCCGAGGTCGGGTCGGGGTATCGGCAGGCGGCGCAGCACCTGCCCGAACACCATGAAGCCGAGCGCCACCAGCCAGGTTCGGCGGGAGTAGAAGCTGAAGACGAACCGATCGTCGCCGCGTTCCTCGATGCGGTCCGCTGTGCGCTGGGCGATCCGATCCAGGACGAAGAGTCCCTTGATCACTCCGAGCACCAGGAAGGGAATGGTATAGAGGAATCCGTGGGGTCCCCAGCCGTTAACCACCCACCAGACCCCCAGGCCCAACAACATGGATCCGATGATGGTCCATATCAGCTGCGCCAGCAGGATATGCGTGCGTCTGTCGGCGCGCAGGCACGCTGGAGCCTGCTGGCCGGGGTCTTTCGCTACCATGGCTGCCTTGACCCCTGTCATCATGCCTGTTTCACTCGGTGGTCGACAGACACGCTACGGCGAGTCTGTCCTCACTTCACAGTATAGCCCCGGGCGCCGGGACCGTCATGACCCGGAGCGGCGCCCCCGTCATGACCCGGGCGGAGTGCTCCAGATCCGGAAGTTGTCGAAGTACACGGTCACCCCTCCGCTGTCGAGAGACGACGCATGCAGAGCGAAGAGCCCGGAGGGGAAGGTGGTGTCGGTCACGGCCCCCAGCAGAGCGTTGTTGACCCAGGCCGAGAACCGATCGCCCTTGAAGGCGATGGTCAGGTGGTTCGTGCCGGCTTTCTTGACGGCGGCAAACGCCTTCTGGGGTATCAGCGCCACGCGCTCCTGACCGACGATTCTCCACAGCCCCGCGGTGCCGTCGCTGCCCAGCGTGAGCTGGAAGCAGTTGCCGCTCCCCTGCAGTCTGAACTTGATGCCGTACTCGGTCTTGCCCTGGCCGGGAACGGGGAAGGCATCGATCTCGATGGTGGCATCGGAGAGCATGATGTCTCTGGCTGACCAGGTGGACACGCCCGGTTTGAGCAACGTGATGGCGTAGCGGCCCTGAAAGTAGCCCACGCTCGAGTTCGTGAGGAGCATATCCGACCACCCGCTCGCCGGGTCGGAGAAGTCGTCGACAGAGAGGAGCGCGGGTCGCGGGCCCCCGGTCACGCGGTACACGTTCCACATGACCTGGGCCGCTTCGGCGCGGCTCGCATCGTGCCAGGGGTCCCAGCCGGGGCCGTAGTCGCGTAGTCCGGTGAGCAGCCCGCTGTATTCGGCCAGGCGTAGGTTGGTGGTGTGGTCGGGGCTTTCGAATCCCGGCAGGCTGCCGGTGTAGCCGGTCGGTGGATCCTCCAAGGCGCTCGGCTTCATCGTCCGCGCGGCGCGCACGGCCATGGTGATGAGTTGCACCCGACTGATGTTCACGTAGGGGGAGAACGCGGTTGCGCTCGTTCCGTAGGTGATCCCGCGCCGGGCGGCTTCAGCTATGTAGTCGTGGGGGTAGAGATCGTCGGGCGCGTCCGCCTCCAGGTCGTTGAAGGGCGGGGCATCGTCGCGCCACGCGTCCTCTGTGACGTCGACTTCGAGAGCCCCCAAGATCATCTTGGTGAGTTGCGCCCGCCACAGTGAGTTCTCGGGGCGGAACTCCTTGCCCCCCTCGACCGGGTACCCGTCGACCACGCCCACTTCGTACAGGCCTTGAATCGCCTCGTAGTAGGAGTGACCGAACAGTACGTCGAGGAAAGCGTCGGTCGTGGCGGCCCTGGCGGCCGCCGGTGCCATCAGTGCCTGCACCAGAGTGGCGAGTAGGGCGATCGCGACGATCACGGCGAACAGCCCGGCGACGCGGGGCCTGTGGTGGGCGGCGGTGGGTTCCCGCCTTCCTGGCTCATCGATGACACCAGTGACGGCGTTCATGACCCTCCTAGGCCCGGCCCCGACGAGGCGCAAGATGTTCATGGGGTGAAGATAGGCATGCGTGGGTAGTTCGTGCAGTGGTCAATAGTGTATACGGAGATTTCTTCGGAGGCATTGCGATGGACCATGGAAGTGGCTCGTCCGCCCGCACAGGCGGGCGCAGCGAGCGCAGCGGGCAGCGCGTGGTAGCTCTGGCTGGGGCGGGTGTCGTCATGTTGGTGGCAGCCGGGCTGGCGGCGCGGCGCATCGTCACACCACGCGAACGCCCACTCGAGGTGGCCGACCTGGTCCACTCCGACAGCGAGTTCTATGCGGTGAACGGGCTTCGGGTGCATGTGAAGCGGGCGGGGGAGGGGAGCCCTGTGCTGGTGCTGCTCCACGGCTTCGGTGCGAGTATGTTCTCCTGGCGAAAGGTCATGGGACCGTTGGCCGAGCATTCGACGGTCATCGCCTACGACCGGCCGGCGTTCGGCCTCACCGATCGACCGTTGTCCGGTGAGTGGGATCCAGAGGTGTGGCCGGGCGGCAGCCCCTATGGGCCCGAAGCTCAGGTGGAGATCCTGATAGAGATCCTCGACGCGCTCGGGGTAGAACGAGCGGTGCTGGTGGGAAACTCCATGGGCGGCGCCGTGGCGGCGCTGGCCGCGGCGCGCCGGCCGGAGCGGGTGCAGGCATTGGTGCTGGTAGACGCCTACCTAGATGGCTCCGGGCCGCCCCACGCGCTGCAGGCGCTCATGCGGTCGTCGATCGGCCGGCGCGTCGGGCCTACGATGCTCTCCCCGATGGCCGTGGGGATCGGGCCGGCTCTTCGCTCTCTGGTCGCCGACGCGGCCACGGTGACGCCGGAGATGGTGGAAGGCTACGCTCGTCCGTTGCGGCTGGCCCGGGCGGCTGAGGCCCTGTGGGAACTCACTCTCGCGGGCGTGATCCAGATGAGTGAGGCCGAGCTCGGGCAGATAGCCGTTCCCACGTTGGTGCTCCGGGGCGAGGCCGACCGCTTGGTCGGCGCAGCCGCCGCGCAGCGCGCGGCCGACCTCATTCCGGGGGCGACTCTCCGCACGATCCCCGGGGCCGGGCACGTGCCGCAGGAAGAGCAGCCGACCCTGTTCATCCAGGCGATCGAGGAGTTCTTGAGGGCAACTTCTCCGTTGCCTGGTGGATGAGATCGGCCTTGAGCCGCGCCAGCGCCGGCGAAAGCCCCACGTGGTAGATCTCCGGGTTACGCAGGCGGCGGAGCTCCTCGGGGAGCGACCGCACCTCGGCGACGCTGCGGGCCCGTACGTCGCTTAGGGGAGGGGACGCGCCGACCCTGCGCCCGCCTCGCACCATTGGCTCTAAGAGATCCTCGCCCGAGGCCACGCCCTCCAGCATCAGCGGAAACCCGAGTTCCACGCGTCCCTCGTAGACGATGCGGGGTCCGGACGGGGGCTCTTCGTCGACCAAGTACATGACGTCGCCTACGGGGCGTCCTTCGGCATCGCGATAGCGGATCACGCGCTTGCGCCCGGGGTCGGTCATCTTGACCGGGTTCGACGAGGTCTTGATGCGCGGCTCCCAGCCGCCTCCGCTCATGGCCGCCATCAGTTTGTAGACCCCACCCAGCGCGGGGTAGTCCGACGAGGTGATGAGGTGGGTGCCCACACCCCAGGAGTTTATCCGGGCTCCCTGGCGCTTGAGATCGGCGATGAGATCCTCGTCGAGTTCGTTCGAGGCCACGATCAGGGGGTCGTCGAAGCCGGCGTCGGTGAACATCCGATAGGCGATCTTGCTGAGACGGGCCAGGTCGCCTGAATCGAGGCGGATGGCCGCCCGCGGATTGCGGCCGGCGGCGCGCAGCTCCTCGAACGCGGTGAGCGCGTTGGGCAGCCCCGAAGCCAGGGTGTCGTAGGTGTCCACCAGTAGAAGGCAGCTCTCGGGGTAGAGGGCGGCGTAAGCGCGAAAAGCGGCCAGCTCGTCGTCGAAGCTCATCACCCAGGAGTGGGCGTGGGTGCCGCGCACCGGTATCCCGAAGAGCTTGCCGGCGAGGACGTTCGAGGTGGAATCCGCGCCGCCGATGTAGGCCGCGCGAGCGCCGGATATGCCCCCGTCGGGACCCTGTGCCCGTCGGAGCCCGAACTCCATCACGTTGTCGCCGTTGGCGGCCAGGCAGATGCGGGCCGTCTTGGTGGCGATCAGCGTGGGATAGTTGAGCGCGTTCAGCACGGCGGTCTCCAGGAGCTGAGCTTCGGCCAGGTGACCCTCCACCCGCAGGACCGGCTCGTGCGGGAAGATGACCGTTCCCTCGGGCACCGCCCAGATGTCACAACTCAGGCGAAAATCTCGGAGATAGTCCAGGAAGGCCGCGGGAAAGACGGACAGACCGGCGAGGTAGTCCAAGTCGCACTCGGTGAAGCGGAAGTGCTCGACGAAGTCGAGGAGTTGCTCCAATCCGGCGGCGATCGCGAACCCGTTGTCGGGCGGGAGATCGCGGAAGAAGTACTCGAAACTGGCAGGCACCTCGTGTCGTCCCGTGCGCCAGTAACCGCTCATCATGGTGAGCTCGTAGAAATCGGTCAGGAGGGCCAGGTCCTCTCGCCGGGCCCAACGCATGCCGACGTCTGGTTCGCGGGGCTCGGCAGGCGAGGCAGCGGCGCTCCGTAGCAGGGCAACTGACGTAGTGCGAGCGACGCCTGCCTCGTCGAGGTCGCACAGGGCGGCTGCTGTGGTCTCTGGTGCCACCCCGCGAACCGCGTCCTCGACGAGGGTCACCTCGAATCCAGCCTCCCGCGCGTCAAGGGCGGTGGCGCGGACGCAATAGTCGGTGGCCAACCCGGTCACGACCACATGGCGCACCCCGCGCTCGCGCAGCCACCCGGCCAGGTCGATGCCGCTCGCCTGGAAGCCGCTGTAGGCTTCGCGGCCGGGGTCGTCACCCTTGCTGACGATCAGCGCGTCGGGCGGCACCACTAGGTTGGGGTGGAAGGCGGCTCCGGGCGTGTCCTGTACGCAATGGGGCGGCCAGGATAAGTCGCGGAACGCGGGCGGGTCGGCGAAGCTGACGTGGTCGGGCGGATGCCAGTCCCGTGTGAACACGCGGTGATGGAAGAGCGGGAGCAGTCGGTTCACCACCGGCACGACCAGGTCGCCCTCGGCTACCGCAAGGGCGCCACCCGGGCAGAAGTCGTTCTGCACATCGACCACGATCAGGGCATGCCGTACATGTGGCGCTGTCACCGGGTGCGCGCTTCCTGCGTCCTTGCCTCCCGCGCGCCCATCGCGCCCCGACGGCGAAGCGTCATTCTGAAACGAGTTCTTGGTAGAGCCGGAGTCGGTTTTTGTCATCCCGCTGCCCCCAGCACCGTCTTCCCCGCGGGCAGGAACGGGCGCAAGGCCGCCGGCACCTCGATGAGGCCGTCCGCCGTCTGGTAGTTCTCCATGATGGTGATGATGGTGCGTCCTATCGCCACCACGGTGCCGTTGAGTGTGTGCACCAGATAGGGGCCGCCTTCCTTGCCCTTCGCTCGGCAGCGCAGGCGGCGGGCCTGGTAGTCGGTGCAATTCGAGCAGGAGGTGACCTCCCGGTAGCGTTCCTGGGTGGGGATCCAGGCTTCCAGGTCGTACTTCTTCGCGGC
>CAZDGO010000155.1:0-5777 GCA_964504825.1 uncultured Gaiellales bacterium | reverse complement strand
GTGGCCACCACGGCGAACGCCTGTAATCGTAACGACTTTGCCGCCCTCGATGCGTTGGTGCGCGGGCTGGGTGCGCGGGCCTGGCACATCGACGCGCCCAGCGTGCGCGGCAGCCTGGCCGCTCGGCCCGAACTCGTGCTCGAACCATGGGAGGCGGCGCCGTATCTCGACCTGGCATTCGGTGGGGGCGTGCACGATGCCGTTCCTGGGGCGACATGTGGGTCGCATCTGATGGCGGTGTTCGCGGATGGCGTGGCCGCGAAGTGCGGCTTCTACCATGACGATGCTGTCGGCACCGTTGACGAACCCCTGGCGGAGCTGTGGCGGCGGGTGCCCCGGACTCCCGCCGCCACGCTCTCCTGCGTCTGCGACTTCATCGAATCGTGCCACGGGGGTTGCAGGTTCAGAGCGTCCACCTATAATGGGAGCCAGGATCCCGACCCGGTCCAGTGCTATCGGTATGGGGTCCTGGTCCATCATATGACCAAGGAGGTACAGATATGAAGATCCGCAAGGTCGGCAAGGAAGCTTCGAGCCTCTGCAAGTGCAACAGCTCCTGTTAGGGGCTTAGCACTCGAGAACAGAGTGTGACCCCCGGCCGGCGCATCGCGCGCCCGGGGGTCACGTCATGTGGTCGGTCGCCCTGGGTGGGTCGACCGCCTGGAGCATGTTCGCTTGATCGTCACGCGAGGGGGCAGGGATAGCCGGACAGCAGCACGTACCCCAGTGGGCTCTCGCCGCCGACCTGGACCTTTGCAATGGGTGCCAGGCCTGCGTGGTCGCCTGTTTCGCCGAGAACAACATCGGCATGTCAGGCGAGGATCAACTGGCTATGGGCCGGGGCCGGCATTGGATCCGCGTGGAGCGCTACTGGGAGAGCACCGACTTCCCTGAGGCACGCGCGCGGCTGGTGCCGGTCATGTGCCAGCAGTGCGGCGCCGCTCCCTGTGAGCCGGTCTGTCCGGTCTTCGCCTCGGTCCACTCCCAGGAGGGGCTCAACACCCAGGTCTACAACCGGTGCATCGGCACGCGGTACTGCGGTCACAACTGCCCGTACAAGGTGCGGGTCTTCAACTTCTTTGCTCCCGAGTTTCCCGCGCCCCTCGAGCAGCAACTCAACCCCGACGTCACCGTGCGCAGCGTCGGTATCATGGAGAAGTGCACATTCTGCGTGCAGCGCATCCGCCGGGCCAGGGAGGAGGCGCGGGTGCAGGGCCGGCCGCTGGCCGACGGTGAGATACAACCGGCCTGTGTGCAGACCTGCCCTCCCGGGGCTCTGGTCTTCGGCGACCGGAGCGACCCCTCCACCCGGGTAGCGCGACTCTTGACCAGTCAGCGCGGGTTCCGGCTGCTCGAGTCGCTCGACACCAAGTCCTCGGTGGTGTATCTCAAGAAGGGCGATACTACCGATGCCTGACCCGCTGCAACCTCCACCTAACTGGTCGGTCGAACAGCCCCCGGCTCCTCCCATTCCACCGTCGGGGGCGTCTCCCGAGGAAGAGGCCCGGGCCCTGGCGGCTACGGGGGTCGTGACGCTGCCGGCGGCCACCGAGGCCGAACTCGACGCTCTTGACCGGCGGCTCGAGGAGCGGTTCTTCCGCTCGATGGAGAGCATCAGCGTCCGCTACGTCCTGTTGGTCGTGTTGATGCTCGCTATCGTGGGCGTGGGTCTCTTCGCGTGGGGATGGCAGCTCTACCACGGCATCGGCGTCACCGGCAAGCGCCGGCCCGTCTTCTGGGGCCTGTACATCACGAGCTTCGTCTTCTGGATCGGCATCAGCCACTCGGGCACCCTGGTCTCGGCCATCCTGCGGGTGCTGAACGTGGAGTGGCGGCGGCCTCTCACCCGGGTGGCGGAGGCCATGACTCTCTTCGCTCTCATGATCGGCGGCCTCTTTCCCATCATCCACTTGGGGCGGGCGTGGCGTTTCTATTGGATGATCCCCATCCCCAACGAGCGTGGGCTATGGCCTAACTTCCGTTCTCCCCTCATGTGGGATCTCCTCGCGATCCTCACCTACATCACGGCGAGTTCTTTGTTCCTCTTCTTTCCTCTCGTGCCCGACTTGGCCGCGGCTCGCGACCGGTCGAGAGGCCTCCAGCGGCGCCTCTACCGGATCTTCTCTCTGGGTTGGAGGGGCACACAGCAGCAGTGGAACAGGCTGCATCTGGGGATGCGTATCTTTACCATCGTGGTGATCCCGATCGCGGTCTCGGTGCATTCGATCGTCTCCTGGGACTTCGGCATGACCCAGTTGGAGGGCTGGCACTCGACTCTCTTCGCCCCGTACTTCGTGATCGGGGCTATCTATTCGGGGGTGGCCGCTCTCATGACGGTGTTGGTGGTAGTGCGGCGGGGGATGCACCTCGAGGATTACCTGACGCTGCGCCATCTGGACCGCATGGGAAAGGTGCTGCTGGCCGTGGCGGCGATCTGGTTCTTCTTCTGGTGGGCGGGCTTCCTCACCGACTGGTACGGAGGCAACGCTCAAGCAAAAGAGCTTCAGCGCGTGCACGTATTCGGTGGCTTGGCGCCGCTGTTCTGGACCATGATCGCGGTGAATGTGGCACTGCCGTTCCTTACCCTGTGGTTCCGGCGGGTGCGCACGTCACCGGCGGCCATGTTGGTGATCAGCCTGCTCATCAACGTCGGCATGTGGATCGAACGCTTCCTCATCGTGGTCGGCTCGCCGATACGTAACGGCCTCTCGTTCGACTGGGGAACCTACCGGCCCGGTTGGCCCGAGGTCGCCATCGCGTCCGCCACCTTCGCGGCCTTTGCGTTGCTCTACCTCATCGTCTCGAAGATCTTGCCACTGATCTCGCTATGGGAGGTCAAGGAGGGCTGGCGGGTCGATCGGTGGGGGCGCACCGGCGTGATCGAAGTGGAAAGCGATGTGCCGGCGGCCGAGCCGAGTAACGCGGCCGGCTCTGCCGCGGCTACGGGGGGCCGGACATGAGTGAGCGCTTCGTCTGCGTGCGGGTGCGGGGAGAGCAGGGGGTGGCCCTGGCGCTGCAGGCCTTGCGCGAGGCCGGAGTGCCTCGCGACCATATCGAGGTGCTCTCGGACGTGCCGCTGCCCGAGGTCGTGTTGGGCGGCGCTATGAAAGCGACTAAGTTGCGCCGGTTCACCTTCACCGGACTCGTGGTCGGGTTGGCCACGGGCGTCTTCTTCAGTGTCGGCACTCTCTTCCTCTATCCGGTGCTCGTGGGCGGCCAACCTGTTTACTTTGCTCCGCCCAACCTCATCATCGTCTACGAACTGACCATGTTCGGCATCGTGGCCGCCACCGCGCTGGGGTTCATTCTCGAAACCCGCCGCCACAAGGGCGGCTCGCGGCCGTACTGGCCCGCCGTCAGCCACGGAGAGACACATGTGGTGGTGGAAGTACCGCCCGATCTGGTGGGCACGCGTATCAGGGCCGCCTTGCTGGCCCGAGGTGCCGAGCCCGTAGAGCCAGAGGAGCAGTTGCCGTGAGTGAACCGGGCGGCCCCGACCGTCAGCGCGGCGTCCTCGTCGTTTTGGTCGGCGTCGTGGTGGTGGCCCTGCTGGTCATCGCCGCCGCCCAAATGATCGGTGGCTGCTGGATCGACGTCGGCAACGAGATGGGTCACCAGCCCTCCGTCGGCTACGTCGAGCCGCCTCGTTCCAGTGCCGCAGAAGGAGCGGTTCCCGTCCAAGGCCTCGACGTGATCCCTAATGCTCCTCCGCCGACCAATCCGGTCGGCCTTTCCGAGACTTCCCAGGCCGACGGCAAGGCCCTCTACGCGGTCTTCTGTCTGCCCTGCCACGGAGAACCCGCCGGGGACACTGGCGGGGTGGGGAAACTGTTCGCGCCGCCGCCGCCCCATCTGGAGCAGGTGGTCGGCTCGCTGTCCGACGGACAGGTGTTCGTGCTCGCGACGCAGGGCATCGGCCGGATGCCGGCGCTCGGCTCCCGCATGTCGGTGACTGATCGCTGGAATATCGTCAACTACCTGCGCTCCATCCAGGGCTTGACCACCACTACCCTTGCGGGCGCGACTTCCACCACGGCGTCGCCCTCCGGGACTACGACCACCGTAGGGAGTTCCGACCCCGCCCTCATCGCCAAAGGGCTGGCGCTATTCAACACCATCTGCCAGGCCTGCCACGGCGCCGACGGCGCCGGTGGCCTGGGCCCCGAGCTGAAGCCCAACGCGTTCGTGGGCGCGTCCGGCGACGCCGCCGTACGCCAGGTCATCGAGAACGGCCTTCCGGGAACGGCCATGCCGGCCTGGCAAGGTCGACTTCCGGCCGACGACATCACCGCCGTAGTCGCTCTGCTTCGCAGCTGGCAGGGTCCGAAGCCGGCGGGCGCTACGATCGCCGCCGCGGCGGCTCAGGCCACCGTGCCCTTCACTCACCGGCCGCACATCCAGAAGGGCGGCCTCTCCTGCATCTTTTGCCACAGCCAGGTGCGTCGGGGGCCGTCGGCCGATCTACCGCCCCTCGAGCTGTGCGCGGGCTGCCACACGTGGCTCTCCACCCAGACGCCGGCGACCAAAGCGGTTGTGGCCGCCTTCGAGGCGGAGGCCGAGGTGTCGTGGCCGCGAGTCTACAAGCTGCCCGATTTCGTGTACTTCGCGCATCAGCCCCACGTGCTAGTGGCCAAGGTCGAGTGCGCCACCTGCCACGGCGATGTGGCGCAGATGACGCTGGCTCGCAAGGCTGTGCGTCTGAATATGAAGTTCTGCATAGGCTGTCATAAGCAGCAGGTAGATCAGGAGCGACTGATGGACTGCGACATCTGCCACAAGTGACGAAGCGTCGGCGCACAACCGTGCCCCACCGGGTGGGCGGGCGCCGGGTGACCCCGAGGAGACGTGTGTGTTCACCGAGCTGACCAGGCGGGAGTTCTTCAAGAAGGCGGGCATCCTGGGGACCGCGCTCGCCCTCAGCGGCTGCGGGGGCAATCGGGCCGAGCAGCGCCTCGTCCCGTTCCTCAGACCCCCGGAGGAGCAGGTCGCCGGAGTCTTCACGTCCTACGCCAGCCTCTGCCGCATGTGCCCTGCGGGGTGTGGCATCTTGGTCAAGACCATGGGGGGGAGGGCACACAAGCTCGAGGGCAACCCTCGGCATCCGCTCAACGAGGGCCGCCTGTGCGCTAGGGGTCAGGCCGGTCTCCAGCTGCTCTACAACCCCGACCGGCTCACCGGCCCGCAGGTACGCTCGGGCGGCCGCGGCAGCGCCCTCCAGTCGACCACGTGGGACGACTCGGTCAAGCGTCTCGCCGAGGCTTTGAAGAAGGCGTCCGGCGCGGGGAAGGACCGCGTGGCGGTCTACGGGGGACAACTGCCCGACAATCAGTATTTCGTCGTACGCGCGCTCTTGGCCGGACTGAGCGGTCAGCGTACGCCGGCCGGCGATACCGGTCGTCCGCCGGTGGTCTGGAACATGCAGCGAGCCTGTGACGCCGACGTACTGCTTCGGAACGCCATGCAGTCGCTATGGGGCGAGCGCCGTCTCCCCTTCTTCGATCTGGCCGCCGCCGACCTGGTGGTCTCCTTCTCTGCAGACCTCTTCGAGACCTGGCTGTCGCCCGTCTACTTCGGGCGCTCGTACGGAGCGCTCCGTCGCGCGGGCGAGACCAGCCGGGGCTACTTCGTGCAGGTGCAGTCCCGGCTCTCCTTGACCGGGGTGAGCGCCGACGAGTGGTATGCCCCGCCGCCCGGCCGCGAGGCCCAGGTGGCTCTGGTCCTGGGCCGGGTGATCCTCGACGAAGGCCTGGCGGCGGTCGGCAGGCCCGCCGGAGTCG
>CAZDGO010000154.1:0-5818 GCA_964504825.1 uncultured Gaiellales bacterium | reverse complement strand
CACCAAGAAATTCGGCGGTCTGCGGGCGCTCAGCAACGTCAGCTTCGACCTCATGGAGAACCAGATCCTGGGGCTCATCGGCCCGAACGGCGCCGGCAAGACTACGCTCTTCAACGTGATCAACGGGGTCTACAGGCCGGATGAAGGACAAGTCCTCTTCAAGGGCGAGAAGATCAGCGGGCGACCTACCTACCACTCCGCCCGCCTGGGTCTGGCCCGCACCCACCAGGTGGTGCGCCCCCTGAGCGAGCTCAGCGTCCGCGAGAACGCCGTCGTGGGGGCCTGCTTCGGACGGAAGAACCTCCGGCTGAAGGAGGCCGGCCCAGTAGCAGACGAGGCGCTCGAGGCAGTCGGCCTGGCCCCCCTGGCCGCCAAGCCGGCCGGAACGCTCAACGTCGCCCAGAAGAAGCGCCTCGAATTGGCCCGGGCGCTCGCCTCCCAGCCCTACCTGCTGCTCCTGGACGAGGTGTTGGCCGGGCTCAACCCGACCGAGATGGAGGCCATGCTCCACACCGTGCGGACCATCCGCGATCAAGGCATCACCATCATCATGATCGAACACGTCATGCGCGCCATCATGAGCGTCTCCGACCACGTCGTGGTCCTGGACCACGGCGAGATGATCGCCCAAGGATCGCCACGCGAGGTGGCAGAGAACACCAAGGTGGTGGAGGCCTACCTGGGCAGGCCCGAGGATGCGGAACGCCTGCAGGAAGAGATGTGATGGCCCTTCTCGAGACGAAAGACCTCACTTCCGGTTACGGTGAGCTGCAGATCCTGTGGGGGGTGAACCTGACCCTGGAGCAGGGCATCCTCACCTCCCTGGTCGGCTCCAACGGGGTGGGCAAGACCACTCTGCTGCGAACGGTGATGGGCCTCATCAAACCGTGGAAGGGGCAGGTGCTCTTCGACGGGCGGGACGTGACCCGACTCTCGGCGCACGAGAAGGCGTCGCTCGGCCTGGTCCTCGTCCCCGAGGGGCGGCAGCTCTTCACTGACATGACCGTGCGGGAGAACCTCGAGTTGGGAGCCAACCCGCGGCGGGCCCGGCCGAAGGCCGCACAGAACCTCGAGCGTGTCTTCGACCTCTTTCCCCGGCTGAAGGAGCGCGAGCGTCAGAAGGCGGGCACCCTCTCCGGTGGTGAGCAGCAGATGGTCGCAGTCGCCCGTGGCATCATGGCCGAGCCGGCACTGCTCATGATCGACGAGCTCTCGCTGGGTCTCTCCCCCGTGCTCACCTTCAGTCTGTTCCGTGCGCTGAGGCTCCTCAGCAACCAGGGATACACCATCCTGTTGGTCGAGCAGAACGTCCACCTCGCCCTCAAGGTGAGTGACTACGCCTACATTCTCAACGAGGGCAAGGTGGAACTCAGCGGGCCGGCCGCGGAGATCCAGGGCAACGACAAGGTGCGTGCCGCTTATTTAGGCATCTAGGCGAGCACACAGACTACCCGGGCTGCCCGCGTCGTCAGCGACCCGTACGGTACCAGCGGGCGCGAGCAGGTTGGGCACAGGGCGCGAACGTCTCGTCGCCCGTGCCCGCGCCAAATCTCCGCACCCGCTTGTCACG
The DNA here is from genome assembly GCA_964504825.1 of uncultured Gaiellales bacterium. GTDB lineage: Bacteria > Actinomycetota > Thermoleophilia > RBG-16-64-13 > RBG-16-64-13 > JAJZQZ01. The sequence continues at coordinate 4,248 of CAZDGO010000154.1, read as the reverse complement.
CCGTGGTTGGTCCACCGCCTTTTGGGTCAGGTTCCTTTTGGGTCAGGTTCCTTCCGTTCATCATCAACGGCCGGCGCGCCCTGCTCGGGGACGGCCCGCAGCCTCTGCAGCTTCAGGATCCGTTCGCGCAGGGCAGGGTCGCGACGGGCCTTCTCGGCCCAGTAGGCCTCCATATTCTGACAGGCGAAGCAGGCCTTCGACAGGTCTTGGGGCTCGTCGTCGTTCACCACTGACCCCTCCTTTCCACCACGGGACTTCTTCTTCGAGCACATCCGAGACATAAGGAGCAGCAGGAAATCCTCGAACGATTCCGCCATACCACGGACATTCTACACCCGGCCCCACGACGAAGGGTGGTCATCGACCCCGTGGAGCCGGTTCCGGAAGAGGCCGGGTTCTTCTTGGGACCGGAGTATACTTGCGTCCCGAAACGGGGATGGGAACACCGAATGCGGGCCCGCGTCGAACGGCCTATTGACGCGTGACCTGAGTTCCGCTCATCTGGAAGAGGGAGGAAGTGCCGTGACCGATCACAAGAAGACGCTCACGACCGGCTTCGGCCGACCCGTGGACGACGACCAGAACAGCATCACCGCTGGGGAACCCGGCCCGATACTCATGCAAGACGTCCATCTGCTGGAGAAACTCGGTCACTTCGACCGCGAGCGCATCCCCGAGCGAGTGGTCCACGCCAAGGGCGCCGGCGCCTACGGCTACTTCGAGGTAACGGCCGACGTGACGAAGTACACCAGGGCCGCCTTCCTCTCCCAGGTCGGCAAGCGCACCGAGGTATTCATACGCTTCTCCACCGTGGGTGGCGAGAGAGGCTCCGCCGACGCCGAACGCGACCCGCGGGGCTTCGCCATCAAGTTCTACACCGAAGAAGGCAACTACGACATGACCGGCAACAACACGCCGGTGTTCTTCATCCGCGACCCGCTCAAGTTCCCCGACTTCATCCACACCCAGAAGCGCCACCCCCGCACGAACCTCAAGCATCCGGACATGTTCTGGGACTTCCTCTCCCTCACGCCGGAATCAATCCACCAGGTGACGATCCTCTTCTCCGACCGAGGTACTCCCGCCACCTACCGCAACATGAACGGCTACAGCAGCCACACCTACAAGTGGTACAACGCGGCCGGTGAGTTCGTCTGGGTGCAGTATCACTTCAAGACCGAGCAGGGCATCAAGAACCTCACGGCGGCCGAGGCCGAAGCGATGAAGGCCGCCGACCCCGATCACGCCACGCGCGACCTGTTCGAGGCCATCGAGCGCGGCGAGTTCCCCTCGTGGCGGCTCGAGATGCAGATCATGACGCCGGAAGAGGCGGAGACGTACCGCTTCGACCCCTTCGACATCACCAAGGTCTGGCCGCACGCCGACTATCCGCCCATCACCATCGGCCGGTTGGTGCTCGACCGGAACCCCGAGAACTACTTCGCCGAGACCGAGCAGGCGGCCTTCTCGCCCGCCAACTTCGTACCGGGCATCGGTCCGTCACCCGACAAGATGCTTCAGGGGCGCCTCTTCAGCTACCACGACACCCACCTCCACCGGCTTGGCGCCAACTATCACCTGTTACCCGTGAACGCCCCCAAGGCGACCACCATGACGAGCTACCAACGCGACGGCGCCATGCGTTTCGATGCCAACGGGGCCGGAGGCCCCAACTACTATCCCAACAGTTTCGGCGGTCCGGAGCCCGATTCGAGGGCTGGAGAACCTCCGTTCGCCGTCTTGGGCCAAGCCGCGCGTCAACCCTACGCCCATGAGAACGACGACTTCGTGCAGGCAGGTGCCCTCTATCGCGACGTGATGACCGACGAGGATCGCGCCCACCTGGTGGGCAACATCACCGGCCATCTGAGCGGCGCGCAGAAGCGCATCCAGCTCCGCCAGTGCGCCATCTTCTACAAGGCAGACGCCGACTACGGCACCCGGGTGGCCGAGGCGCTCGGCCTGGAAGTAGCCGAAGTCACGCGCCTGGCAGGGATGTCAGAGGACGAGAGAGCCGCGGCGACCGCGGGCTAGATCTCCACCTCGTCGGGCAATGCTTTACTCGGTTCCTACTCCGCGGCTCCGGCGGCGCAGAAGTAGCCGTCCTTGAGATCGAAGTCGACGAAGTTCGCGCAGTCGCCGCACACGCAGCCGCGGCGATTCACGGTGTTCGCGCTCTTCCCTTTGGCGCAGTAAAACCCACCGTCCCCCGGGAACGAGGGGCATGTCCCGCAGATGCAGCGACTCATGTTCTCTGGCGTATCGGGAACCTTAGGCATAAACGACCTCCTCGACTTCCTGAGTCCGCACTCGCCTCCTGGCGGGCGCAACGAGGGCAAGGTACCTGGACGACCTGCCCGTCGCCCTCATGCACCTCCCCCTAGCTCGTTCCTACGAAACCTAGTCACCGGCTTGCGGTTATCCAGCGTGAGGCCAATCACCGCATCACGGCGCGACCGGATGATATGCTGCCCTCCCAGTAGCGTGTGCCTCTTGAGGAGAATCAGCCATGGCTGACGGGACAAGCGAAACGAACGTGGATGTCCGGTGCCTGGTCCCGGACGGGACGGTCAAGACAGCGTGCATGCAGTGCCCCTGGGGATGCGGCATCGACGTGCACATCACCGGCGGAACGATCGACCGCATCTCCGGAAACTCAGCTCATCCGTTCAACAAGGGTTTAGTCTGCCCCAAGGCCTTAGCCGCCCCCGACGTCATGCTGAACCCCAGGCGCATCACCAGCCCCATGCGCCGCACCGGCCGCGGTTGGCAGTGTATTTCCTGGGACGACGCGTACGAGATCCTGGTCGATAACCTCTCCCGGGTCAAAGAAACCTACGGTCCCAAAGCGCTCGCGGTGGCCATCGGCATGCCCGTCCTCTTGGGCGGTAACTCCACAGTCAGCTTTCTGCGTCGGTTCTGTGACATCTACGGCACACCGAACTGCTTCTCGGTTGAGAGCATCTGTTTCCGGTGCCAGATCATCGGCCGGATCCTGACCCTCGGTGCGTACGAGGTGCCCGACGTCACACACACCCAGTGCGTGCTCGTATGGGGCAACAACCCCGACGCGTCGGCTCCCCCGACGGCCAAGAGGATCAGGGAAGCGCTCGGCAAGGGGGCGAAGCTGCTGGTCATCGACCCCCGTGTGACCGAGTTGGCGGCGCGGGCCGACGTGCATCTGCGGGTGCGGCCGGGGACGGACACTGCTCTGGCCTTGGGGATGATCCAGGTGATGATCTCCGAGAACCTGTACGACAAGGAGTTCGTCGAGAATTGGACCACCGGCTGGGACGAGCTGGCACGAGTAGCCGCCGACTACACGCTGGATGCGACAGAGGCGATCACGGGCGTGCCCGGTGATGCCCTTGCCAAGGCGGCCCGGATCTTTGCCCAGTCGGCGTCGGCCTGCATCGTCCAGGGCACGAACTCGCTCGACCAGCACGTCGTCGGCCTGCAGAACTCTCGCTGCGTCGCTATCCTGCAGGCCATCACCGGCAACATCGACAACGAGGGCGGCTTCGTCAGCACATCGAAGGTGGCGCTCAACCCCATCCGCTTCCCCGAGATGATGCAGGGCGAACCGCTCGGAGCCGATCACTACCCACTCTTCAACGAGGTGTGGGGACGCAACTTCGGCGAGGGCCAAGCCATGCTCCTGGCCGACACCATCCTGAGTGATGATCCCTACCCGATCAAAGCACTGATTGTCGCGGCTTCGAACCCGGTGATTACCTGGCCGAACGGGCGGAAGCTGCAACGGGCGATGGAGCGACTAGAGTTCACGGCCGTCATGGATCTCTTTATGACCCCCACCAGCGAGAATGCCGATCTCTTCCTGCCGGCTGCAACCTTCCTGGAGAGGGTCGAGCTCTGCGACTACTACGGCACGCTCCAAGCGGTGCCCTACATCGCGATGCGACGGAAGCTGTTCCAGGTGGGTGAAGCGGTGTCGGATCTCGACTTCTGGATCGAGTTGGGCAAGAGAATGGGTTACGGCGAGCACTTCCCCTGGGCCGACGCCACGGAGGCGTTGAACTACGCCCTAAAGCCCTCCGGCATCACCATCCACGACGTGGAGAGCCGTCCGGATGGCGGCATGCCTTTCGGCACCGTGCGTTTGGGCAACTATCGCACCAAGAATGGCTTCTTCACCCCCTCGCGAAAGATCGAGCTCTTCTCTTCCACCCTGCACGACCTGGGACACGATGGGATTCCGCGGCACCGCCCGGGGCCCGAGGGCCTGCG
>CAZDGO010000153.1:0-5836 GCA_964504825.1 uncultured Gaiellales bacterium | reverse complement strand
GCACATGCTTCCTCCGGGTCGGCCACTGCACCACTTACTCTAGCTTTACGACGCCGCCACAGGGTCTTTACGACGCCCCCAGTACACTCCTAGCTCAGGATCCGGCGCCCAGGCGACACGGGATCCGGCCGCGGAAACGAACGGACGCGGAAACGAAACCAAGGATGTGGGGAATGAACGTACGACGCACAGGAGTTGCCATTCTCGCTGTTACTGGGGTGCGGGCTGCGGAGAGGCACGAAAGACGTCGGACACGACGAGCCACATCATCCCGGCTTTCAGCGGCACGACCTACGACGGCCGGACAGTCTCCCTCGACACCTACCGCGGCAAGCCGCTCATCTTGATCTTCTGGGCCTCCTGGTGACCCACCTGCCGGCAGGAAACGCCGGAACTCGATAGGTTCTATCGAGACCACAACAATTAGACAGGGCTCCTTCTGATCGATCTGCAGGACACCGAGGCCAACGCACAAAAGTTCATGCAGCGGGGCAACTACCACCTCCCCATGCTCCCCGACCCTCAGGGGACGATCGCGGGGCGCTACGGCGTGACAGGACTGCCGACGGTGGTAGTCGCCGACAAGGACGGCCGGTTTGTTACCGAGAAGATCGGCGCCACCACGGAGCAGGAACTGGTTTCGCTGGTTCAGGCTGCAGCCAAGTAGAGGAAGGCGGAAAGATGCCTCGTCGTGTGCCCGGGGGCCAGGCGGGGACATGAGTTGATCTTTCAGAGTGCGCTGTGAGGCGGCAGCTTAGCCTCCGGCAGAGATGAGATGTCCTGCCCGTCCACAATGATGCGGCCGGAACTCGCACCCCCGCCACCTCCGTGGGGCCGGGCAAGGCACAGTGAAGCCCGTCACCACCAAGGGGATGTCAGGTAAACGCGGAGGCGGTAGGGTGGCGCTGAAGGACCTAATTCTAACCCCGCCGGTGTGACCATCGCCGTGGGTGCTACGGTCACCTGGGAGAACCAGGACGGGTACGGTGGTGGTGCGGTAGAGACGGTGGGTTCTATCTGGCGGCAACAGAACTTGGGAAGGCGGATTAGAACCGTTTGGCGCTGGCTCAGTACGTGTCGAGGAACTCGATCAGAGCATCGACCTGCGCGTCGGACATCCGCCACCTGGGCATGACTTCGAAGCGATATCCCTCGGGCGCGGTACCTTCCCTCAATACCTTCGCGAAGCTATCTCGCGTGTAGGGCACATGGGTGACTCCTCGCTGGAGCGCTCCGGTGTTCGCGGTAAGCTCGCGCCATCGGATGTCCGGTGAAGCGAAGTTACCCGATATGATCCTGCCTTTTGCGTCGTATCCGTGGCAATCGGCGCACCCCCCTTTGGGCATGAGACCGAGCACGCCGCCAGAGCGCGAGATGTCCCGGCCGTTCTCATCCGTACCCGTGAAGTAAATCCGTTCACCCAGGGACCTGAAATTCTTCGAGCCAGGTGAGTAGTCGTAGTGATAGTTCCAGAACCCTGTGGCGCTCGGCGCAACCAGCACGAGCAGCAACACGGCGGCCGCCACACCCGCAATGAACAACCCAATTCCCGCCTGAAAGGGGCCTTTCCGCCTGCTCATGACAACTTCCTACGCGCGGGAACATCCTCTAGAGCCTGAAGGTACTCATCTCTCGTGATGTCGCCACGCGCGTATCTTTCGTCAAAGATGCGAATGGCCTCAGAGGCTGTGGAAGAACTGGACGTCCGGCCGCCGGGCGCCGGGTGATGCGACCGATCAATAGAAGTGGCGGCGCCGGGTTCATCGTTGCCGAACCTGACGATGAGGACAACGCCCACAACTATGGCGATCAGACACAGACCCATGAGCACAAGCCACAACGGTCCGTTTAGATCCCAACTCCAGTCCATCCAGCCCATGGCTCTACCTTTCGCGCACCGTACTACTACCAGATTGCCGGATCTGCTCCTTACCTAAACCTACGTCATCTGGCGACAGCCCTACGTGCGGGCCACGAACAGCCAGAAGATGTCGGCCCACAGAGGCTCGAGCTGTCCCCTGCCTTCAATGACTGAAGGCGCGGCGCTCACCCATGGTCATTCGCCCCAGGCCTCTCAAGCCCCGGTTTTTCCTCGTCTCGATAACCCCAGAGGATGTCGTGACCAACGACAATCACGCTGCGACTCTGCTCTCGAGCTATGCGGCGCGGCAAACGTATCACCTCGCGGCCCATGTGACCGTCGAGGTTCGCGGTAGGCTCGTCGGCCAGGTATGACCACGCACTTATCCGCGAACCCCCTGTGTGGCCTGGGGGAGCCCGCTGCCAAACCCGTCAGGTTCCCCGCCTTCAGACCTCCCTGATGCCCGAGTAGATGGACTTGCAGGTCGGTGACCCCTTCCCCAGCCGGCCCGCTTCGGCGGCAGCCGGTGTCGCATGCTCCGACTTCGCCAGCCTGGCCGCATAGCTCGAGGCGTCCAGGAGCTTGGCCTCCCAGCCGGGAGCGGGCGATAGCATTACGAGCCAGGCGTCGTACGGCGTCCCGTTCACTGCCTCGGCGGTGGCTTCGCCGTTGGCCGCCACGACCCGTGCCGCCAGAGGCGACAGAAAGTACTTCATGTTCTTCTTGGTGGTCGCGAACGCGATCTCCTCGTCCACGACGAGGCGGTCACCCGGCTCGGGGAAGACGTCGAGCTCAACCAGCCCACCGGTGAGCGCTACTCCCGGCCCCGAAAAGCCGACCGCGACGACCGGCTCGCTACCGTCCCCGGGCACCTGCCGCAGCCAGTAATGGCGGGCATCGTCATACAGCCGGTCTTCAGGCAGCTCAAAGTCCTTGCCGAGAAAGCCGTGAAGCTTTGCCATGCGTGCGTCACTCCCCTTGCTTGTGGTTTGCAGTCAGTAGCTCTTCCTGGGAACGCAGGTGCTCGAACAGCACGTCGCGCAGCAGGTCGCAGGCCTGGATCATCTTCGGGTAGGCGATGCTATAGAAGACCTCGCTACCATTTCTCCGGTTCCGCAGCAGGCCCTGATTGCGCAGCACCGCCAGGTGCTGCGAGACGAGGGGCTGGGGCGCGCCGATGGCGTCGGCCAAGTCGCCCACGCCCCGCTCTCCGCTGCGCAGGGCATTCAGCAGCGCCAGACGAATGGGATGCGCCATGGTCCTGCAGACCCTGGCGTGTAGTTCGAGTACGGTGGGGTCGATGCGCTCGCTCAGGGGACCCTCCTCCCGAAGCCTGCCGATGTCAGTAGATAAGCACCTTGTCGGCCTCCATGGTCCACTGAGCCAGGAGATCCATCGATCCCCTCACCGTGCCCTCGATCAGAGGCAGCGACGCCAAGCCACGGGCGTCCATGCAGGTGCCTCATAAGCCGACAGCGGCCTTCTTGACGATCAGCCCTTTAAGCATACGCTCGATGGAGTAGTACCCCTCGGGCGGCGACTGCCCCGCGATGGCGCAGGCGGTCGCGTCGGCGGTGAGAAAGAGTTTGACCTCGGCGGCGTCCTGTTTTGCTACCGCCATGGCATGGCGGAGTCCATTGTAGGAGCGCTCGGAGCCGTAGGGACCGTCATTCAGCACGAAGAGCATGGAAACCACGGAAACCCCCTTGTGTCGGACCATCTGCGCCTTATACAATATGCTCAGCTCGCGATATTGCAAGGGCCCAACGACACGCAGGGGGAACTAATGGCGAGCGGCAAGCACCGGGTAGTGGTCGTGGGGGGCTCGTTCGGCAGCGTGAACGCGGCATACCAGTTGCGCCGCAACATCCGCGACCGCATCGACGTCACGCTCATATCAATCGAAGCGGACTTCACCTTCATCCCTAGTCTGCCTTGGGTGATGATGGGCTGGCGCAAGTCGGATGCCATCAAGGTATCGCTGGTGGGCATGGATGCTACGTTATCGGCGCCCGGGGGGCGGCTATCTTAGGGTTCGCAACCCTCGCTCCGTGGCTGATCTCCAGCCCAGACACTTGTTTCATTACTTCCATCAGCAACAATGGTACAGGGTCCATCACAAGATCTGAGGTGTAGCCGTGAAGTTTAGTATCAAGTTCCATCCGTTGCTATTCCAGGCATCATTGGCAGCAGGTGGCGTCGCCCTAATGCCCTTCAACTATTTGCAATTTGCTATTCCCCATGGTAAGGGCCTCATTACGCTCTCCGATATTTCCTCGGGTACATTAACAGGCGCCCAGTATGGTCTATATATGCCCTTAGTAGCCATTATGCTGATGTTCACACTACTCCATTTTGCACTGACAGGATATTTTCTATGGCGCCTGGCGTCATGGCTTATGCAGCCCGGAGCATATAGCGCCTTCATTAGCGTCCCACATAAGAACCAGAACGTTGGTATATTTGCTATTATTGCTTCTTTATCTATGACAGCGAACGTATTTTGGGCTCCTTTCGGCTTTTTTGCTACCCAGGTGTCGGCCAATCTGCAAGCTTTGATGTTACCGTCCCTAATCTTCTTTGGCATTCTCTGGCTGTCCCTTGTCCTATTGGAAGTGAAAGCCGTTAGAACCTGGTTCTCGAAGGGCGTGGACAGAACGCAGTTCAACTTTATATGGCTGCTCGATGTCTTCGCTTTTGGTTTGGTTAGTTTGACAGGGTCCGGCATTGTTGCTATATCGAGCAACCATGTGATTGCTGAGACAGCTGCTGTTGGTACCCTATTTACACTAGGCGTTGGGTCTTTTTTGTTAGTTTACAAGTTGGCTCATCTGGTTAATGTTCAGGTAAAAGCGGCTAAGCTTCCGGATAGTCCGATATTGCCAGCATTCTTTTTAGTAGTTCCTATAGCCTGCCTTTTTGGGTTAAGTGCTTACAGGCTAGCAACGTATTTACAAGCGTATGTCGCGTTTGATTTGAGCGGGGCATCGTCCTCGTTGGTTATTGCGTCCTATGCTATTACGATTGTATGGGGATTAGCGGCGGTATATGTCATAAGGGATTACTTTAAGAGCTACTTTGCAAAGAGCCACTTTGCTCCACCGCAGTGGGGCATGGTCTGAGCATTTGTTGGCTCCCAGGTCTTGGGAGTTTATGTGCAGGGGTTCTTTTTTGAATACTCGGGGTTATTGGTAGTGAACTACGTCAGTATAGTGTTGGCGGTTATCGTGTACGTCTTAGTCATGAGCAAGTTTGTGAGGGCGAGCCGGGTTGTAGACGAGATCGCCGTCGCGTGACCGTTTCGGGTGCGACTCGAACTTGTCGTCGAGCTTGGCGCAGCTCAACCTTATGATGCTGGAGGCCCCACTGCGGCGGCGGAAGCGGCGCCATTTGGTCGAATTTGGTCGATCTTCACATGGTCACGCCTGGGCCCTTCTTGGGCCACTTCGGAGTGAATGGCATCGGCACTATGAGCCGCATGATGGAGGACGAGTTCCGCTCGTGGCATCTTAACTGGACCATAAACGCGGCGCTTACGAGCGTCGAACCGAGCAAGACCACCCTGGCCGACGGCCCCGAGCTGCCCTTCGACCCGGCTATCCTCATCCCCGCCTTCTATGGCGCCCAGGTGGTGCGTGACGTGGACGGGCTGGGCAATCCGCGCGGCTTCATTCCCAACGACAAGCACCTGCGCAGCACGAAGTACCCCAACATCTACGCGGTCGGTGTCTCGGTCGCCATCGCCCTGCCCGTGCCGACACTGGTTCCGGTGAGTGTGCCCAAGACAGGGCACATGGCCGAGGGGATGGCCCCCCGTGCGACCACCAACATCACGGCCGAGATTCCCCGGGTCAGGCGAGTTGGTAGATGGTCTGACGTTGCCCGCCACCTGTGTGGCCGACGCGGGCGACGTGGCCTTCTCCATCAAAGCCGACCCCTTCCTCCCGCCGCGCAACGTGGCCGTCCTGCGGCGGG
>CAZDGO010000152.1:0-5923 GCA_964504825.1 uncultured Gaiellales bacterium | reverse complement strand
CGCCAAAGCGGAGACTGGACTGCCGATGAGGCGCTTTCCAAAGAGGCGTTCGAGGCGCTGTTCGCTCGGACAGTGGCCGGTCTTGACGTACGCCCGGCCAGGGCGGAGGTGGAGCCGTTCGTTCGGGACCCGGATAGCCTCGACCTGTGGTCACACGACTTCTTCATAGACGTGGCCCGCCGCATCCAGATCGTGTGACGCTCGGAACCAGTGAGGGCTTCTGGATGGGCCTACAGGCGGATTACGTGCGCACGCGGGTGGTAGATCCCTTCGCCGGCTGAACCGAGGACGTCGCTGCACGGAGGAGGTCGGTGGCCAGCAGCACCGCCCCGCGGGATGCTCATGTTCCGCGGGGCGGTGCAGGGCGCGGACGTGGACTGCATCGACGCGTACAACGTCTGCCGGATGTGCGCGGGGCCACGTCGGCTGCGCCTTCAATACGGCCACGCTCCAACTTTGGTTGTAGATACAGGCGGCTGAAGGGCGTGTAGGCTGGTCTCCGGTCGCGGTCCCACCCGAGAGGCGCTGGTGCTACAATGAGGCCATTATGGAGGCAATACGGGGGTCTTCCTGTGGCTGTGAACCTGTCTATTAAGAACGTTCCGGACGACGTCGCCCGCGGCTTACGGGAGCGCGCCGCGCGCAATCAACGGTCGCTGCAGAAGGAGTTACTGGTGATCGTGCAGGCTGCCGCCCACCAGGAGGAGTTCGTCACTGTTGACGCCCTGCTCGCCGGCGCCCGGGCCCGCGGCCTGACTCCCGCCGACGAGGCTGCGGCCATAGTGCGAAGCTCACGCGATCGGCGCAGTGTCCATGGCTGATGCCGATGTGCTGGTAGTAGACGCTTCGGTGCTGGCGGCAGTGGCGTTCGGGGAAGCCAGGGCCGATGAGGGCGCCGTCCTCTTGCGAGGCAGCCGTCTGGTCGCCCCTGGGTTGCTCTGGTACGAGATGAGCGAGGTGGCACGGGCCAAGTGCGTGGCCCGCCCCGGCGAGGCCCAGGCAATCCTGGAACAGCTCGACATGGCGCGCCGTCTGCCGATCATTCTCCAATCTCCGATCTGGCCAACCCTGCCCCAAATCGCGCTCGACACCGGCCTCACTGCCTATGACGCCGCGTATCTCTCGCTGGCGCAGTCGCTCCGGGCGCCTCTTGCCACCTTCGACCGGCGACTGGGGGAGGTCGCGAGGCAGGCGACGGGACCGCCAGGGAGTTGAACGTGATGCATCGAGGTCGATGGCAACCCCCTGCCGATGGTCGCCCGCCCTACTCTGGCATCTGTCCCAGGTATTCACGCGGACTCATCACATTCACGCCATCGCGGATCTCCGTCGGGAAATGCGCCTGGTTCCCCGTCACCACCACAGCCCCGATCGCCTTTGCCAGGGCGAGGAACACCAGGTCATCTGGGTCCGGCCCCTCCAGTGGCCAGGGCGCGGGTTCCGGCTCATGGAAGGCGATCTGGAGCAGCCTGGGAAGCCATAAAGGAGGGAGGCCTTTGGGCCTGAGTCCCGGCCGGTTCAGCACTTCCCGGTATTCCGCCACGATGGAGGGGCAGACATACACGGGCGCCTGCCGGAGCAGCACCCGCTCCAGGATGCGGGCGATGTCGCTTCCGGGTTTCAGGGCCGCCGAGACGAGGATGTTCGTATCTACTACGACGGCTCGACTCACGCGGGACGCTTTCTGCTCCTGATGCTCTTCCGGGCTTCCCGGATCTCGGCCTCGATGTCTTCCATGGATATCTGGTCCAGACCGGTCTCCACAGCCCGGTCCTGATCCTGGCGCAGGTCCAAGACCGCCGCAAGACCTTCAGCAAGGTCCAAGACCGCCGTCCGATTGTCGGGAGACACCTGGAACAGGACGAACTCCCGATCGCGCCCCGTGAGCAGCAGCGGCTCCGCGGAAGACCCAGCACCGAGCGCTTTCACCCCTTCGCGCTGGAAGTCCCGCAGGGGGATAGTCCTCATGACGCCACCTCCCTTCCTCAATGTCGCCGTTATGACGACATTCTCATGAGCGCACTATACATCATTCGACCCCTGCCCCGACACGCGGGTCTGTCGGTGGGGCCGCGTAACTTACAGTGCTTGCAAGTTACATTCGATGTGAGCTATAACCTTGGCCGACGAAGCCCCGCACCTTCGATGAAACGCCTGCCGGCCGACTATCGCCTGCATATCGGGGTGCGTCGGTTCCTGACGATCGTCCAAGCGTTGCCATGGGATGCCGAAGCCGCCGACTCCTACGCCGACATCCGGCACGAGCTGGTGACGACCGGGCAGCCCATCGGCGAAATGGACATGATGATCGCCGCGCACTCGCTGGCCGCCGGAGCAGTGCTGGTGACAAACAAGGTGCGCCACTACGAGCGCATTCCCGGTCTGATCCTGGCCAACTGGAGTGAGGAGTGAGCGCGGCGGGCTACGCCCCTATCGCGCGCTCGATCTTCCGAATCGAAAGAAACATCACCCGATATCTGGTGCGTGAGCTGGGGCCGCCACTGACTGTATCGAGGGCGATAAAGCCGAGTTGTTCGTAGAATGGCACACGGTTGGCCAGAGCATCCACGAGTAGCCCCACGCAGCCCACCCGGCGCCGCTGCTCCAACGCCAGCAGCATCATGTCCCGCACAAGGGCGCGCCCGAGTCCTAGGCCTTGGTGGCGGAGGTCGACCGCCAAGCGCGCCAACCGAAGAACTGGGAGCGGATAGTCCGGCAATCCGCGCCGCTCATCTTCCGGAAGCCCGCTCAAATCAAGCGACGATGCGCTGACCGTAGCGAACGCGCATACCGCGTGCCGCTCGTCAACTGCCACATAGGTGACCCCTACGTAGTTCCTGAACTGGTTCTGTCCGGCGTACCGTCGCAGAAACTCGTTGAACGAAGGGTCTCCGCAATCAAAGTCGTCCCTTACATCCGACCTCTCCAGAGGCCTACTGGGCATCAGCGCTCAGCAACGCCCTGAGCGCCGGAGTGGGCTCGACGGTAGACTCCAGCTCGCCGAGGACTCGCTCCGCGGATTCTCGTGTGAGTACCACTCGGGGCGGGATCATGAATTCCGCGGGAATCTCATCGAGCGCCCGAAGATGATAGCTGAGGGCGTCCTCTATCACCCGCGTCTTCTTCATGCCGCTCTCTTCAACGTACCTATCGAGCAGGTCCTTGGTAGATCTGGATATGACGGCGGACACCTGGGTAGTCTCCCTCACAGCAACTCCTTTCACCGGCAAACGTAGACTATCCTACAATAAGATATGAATACTTACAACTGTGGCGGCCGGCTCTCGTCGGCCGAGGTCTGCCCTCTCTCCCGACAGCGGCACTATGCGCGCACGCGCATAGTGTACACTGGGGCCATTGCTACCAGACACCGAAGATAGGTAATCACCCATGCTAAAGAACATCACCCTGAGCGCCGACGAGCAGCTGATTGCCCGCGCGCGAGAAGAGGCGGAACGCCACGGCACCACGCTGAACGCCGAGTTTCGCCTGTGGCTCGCGGCGTTCGTGGAGCAGGAGAGGGCCGCCCTCGCATACCACGAGCTCATGGGACAACTCGCATACGCGCACCCCGGCCGGCGGTTCACCCGGGAGGAGCTGAATGCCCGGTAGTTCCGCCAGGTTCTTCCTGGACACGAACATCCTTGTCTACACGTTCGACGAGACCTCATCTGTCCACCGGGCCCAGGCCCGCGAGTTAGTCGAGCTGGCGCTGACCACCCGCCTGGGAGTGGTGAGCCACCAGGTGATCCAGGAGTTCCTGAACGTGGCCACACGGAAGTTCAAGGTGCCCTTGAGCCCCGCCGACTGCCGCGCCTACGTGGAGCAGGTCCTCGCGCCGCTCTGGCACGTATCGCCCACCGTCGCCCTCTACGTGCGCGCTCTCGACGTGCAGGAGCGCTCCGGATACAGCTTTTGCGACAGCCTCATTGTGGCCGCCGCCCTGGAAGCGGGATGCCGCACCCTCTACACGCAGGACCTCCAGCACGGCCGGCGGTTCGACTCACTGACGGTAGTGGATCCCTTCGCCGGCTGAACCGACAGGCCATGGCGATGTGTACGCACGCCCAGCCATCACTCCGGCCGCCAGTGCGGCGACGCCAGACACATGGCCGGAACCGCGGTGATGCCCTCCGCCAGCGGCCACGGATCGCCGTCGCCGTGGCACACCACCCACAGCCCATCCAAGCCCAGCACGTCGCGGGCTGAACGCATCGACGGTGTCACCGTGGGTGAGCGTGTCAATTTGATTTCAAAGCCCAGGCGGCGGCCGTTGCGATGCACAAAAAGATCCAGTTCGGCGCCGGTATGCACGCCCCAGAAGAACACCTCGCCCCGTTGTGCACCCGTGCGGCGAATGATCTCGTGCACCATGAACCCTTCCCATGACGCGCCGCACTTGGGGTGAGCCAGCAGGTCATCCAACCCGCCTACACCCAGCAGTCGGTGCAGAATGCCGGTATCGGACACATACACCTTGGGCGACTTGACCTCTCGCTTGCCAAGGTTGGTATGCCACGGCGGCAGGCGAAAGGCCATGAAGGTGCCTTCCAGGATGTCCAGATAGCGCGACACGGTCTTATCGCTCACGCCTAGCGCGCGCGCCAACTCACTCCCGTTCCAGGTCTGCCCGTGATAGTGGGCGAGCATGGTCCAGAAACGTCGCAGGGTCAGGGCGGGAAGGTTGATGCCCAGTTGGGGCAGATCGCGCTCGAGGTACGTGCGGATGAAGGCGTCGGTCCATTCGCGACTTCCCGCCTGATCTGTCGCCAGCAGTGCGCGGGGAAAGCCCCCTCGCACCCAGCGGGTATCCAGCCAGTCGGTGCCGGTCTCGACGGACGCGATTTCGTCGAGCGCCAAACCGTCCAACTCATGAAACGCTACACGGCCGGCCAGCGTTTCCGCCGTGTGGCGCAGCAGCTCCGGTGCGGCACTGCCGAGAATCAGAAAGCGGGCTGGGGTGTCCGGGCGATCAGCCAGTACGCGCAAGAGCGGAAAAAGGTCGGGCCGCGTCTGAATCTCATCCAGCACCACCAACCCGGTGAGCGGCCGCAACACGAAGGCCGGGTCGGCCAAACGAGCCTGGTCGTCCGGGTCTTCCAGATCGAAGTGGCGCACCGGCCCATCCCACTCCGCTGCCAACTGTCGTGCCAGCGTCGTCTTGCCCACCTGTCTCGGGCCGAGCATGGCCACGATCGGCAAGGTGGCCAATCTGTGAGCTAATTGGCCCAGATGGGTTCGACGTGGGATCATGGTGCACCCAGTTTACCATGACATCTCGATGCAGCAATCCGATATTTCATCGTCCAACACGGTTCACTAGGTGGCCGATCGCCAACTCTGAGGCCGAGGTGCGTGTCCGGTTTGGTATCGCTAAGCTTGACCAGTCATTCAAGCGGGATTCGCCAATGTTCAAGCCAGGCGCGCGGTGGCGTTGTGGGGCTACCGCAAGTCAGCGTTGAGGACGGCCGGGCGGTAGCGGAAGCATTGGCTCTCCTGGAGGCCGGGATGGACTTTGCCGATGCGCTGCACGTGGCCTCCAGCCGGGAGGCGTCGCGGTTCGCCACGTTCGACGCGCGCTTGAAGAAGCGGGCGGATACGGCCGTGCCGGGTCGTCATGTGCGAGAGGCGTAGCGCATTCCCGCCGCGTTCCGCTGGACCCCCAACCCCCTCAGGCGCTTGCGCGCCTTGACGAGTGACTTCAGCGAGTGGCGCGCCGCACGACGAGACCGGAGCCCAGAAGCAGGACACTGCCGAGGAGCACCACTACACCCTCGAAGCCGGTGAAGGGGAAGGTGTCGCGGTCACCGCCGGTGTCGCGGTCATCGCCGGTCGATTGGCCACCACGAGCCTGCTTGAGGGCATCGGCGAAGGAGATGCCCGGCTGCGCCTGGAAGACCCCCAGCACGCGGCCGACCAGGGC
>CAZDGO010000151.1:0-5931 GCA_964504825.1 uncultured Gaiellales bacterium | reverse complement strand
CGACGGCGCCGCCGCTTGACGCCCGCCCGTTCATCATGATCCGGCGAGCCGATCGTCATGCCGGGCAGCGCCGACGCCGGGAGGGTCGCCAGGCCCGCCGGGAACGTCGCGATCTCTCCCTGCTGCCGCCCGGCCAGGTCAGCCTCTGGTTCCGGCGGGTGTTCGTCGCGACGGCGGCGGTCACCCTGGTCGCACTGGCGCTCCCCTACCTGAGCCTGCGTTTCCAGGATTCCGCCCTCAGGATGACCGGCACCGACGACCGCGCGGCGCTCCGCGGCGCGCGTTTCGCGGCGCGCCTGCAACCCGTGGACCCGCAACCCTTTCTCACCGAGGCCGACATATACCGTTTCGCGGCCGCGAACGCCTCCGCCGAGGGAGCCCTCGACGACCTGGCGCTCTCCCTAGACGCCCACATCCGGGCCATCGCGCGCGATCCGGCCGCATGGGCCCTGTACTACCGAGCCGGTACGGCCGCGTTGCGGCTGCTCGAGGCTTCGACGGGAGTCGCGCAGGGGTCCCTCACCGGGGTCACGCCGACGACCGCGGGCGGGAAAGACATGCCCTCGTTGGCCACCCCAGAGACGCAGACCCGCGCCGCACGGCTGCTCCGACTTAGGCCGGAGGAACTCCGGCTGCTCGCCCGGTCATACCTCCTGAAAGCGCAAGAGAGGAACCCGCTGAACTCTCAGGTGAAGCCGGCTCTGGAGGCGACGGAGAAGGCCGCGGCCCTCACCACGGCGACCACAGGCGGACCCTGACGCCTGGGTGACGTCAGTGCTTCGGCTTGCCGCCACCGGCCGCCGGCTGAGCGAGGGTGCGCTGGCTGATGAAATAGCCGTAGTTGTCGCGGCGGCGCCGCCTCCGCTCTGTGCCTCCGCCGGCCACCAACCCGAGCGCGCGGGCACCGGTCCTCTGAAGCAACGTGCGGACCTGACGGGCTTCTTCGATCGTGCTGCTATTGAGGCGAGAGCACACGATCACAGCATCGACCAGGGCCACCAGACTGATCCGCCTGGATCGATCGAGACCATGCGTTCTGCGCCCAAAGACACCGCCAGACTCAAAATAGCTAGCGGCAACAGGTGACGTTTGACGAGGTGCATGAGCCTGGTACACTAGAAAGTAAGGGTTCTAATCGAACCGCAAGCCGAAAGGCGCGTAGCGAGTGACGCGGATTCAAGGGAGGGAACGTTGAGACGGATTCTACTTATCACATTGGTTACCACGGTTATGGTGATGGCCTTCTCTGGCGTGGCCTTGGCCGCAACTCCACAGGACATCTACAACGACTATGCCGACAACGGGAAACTCGACAAGACATATACCAATGCGGAACTGAATGCTTACCTCAGCGACGCTACGATCGGCCAGTATGCCGACGCGGCCACCAAAGAGGAGCTCGATGCATTGGTGACGTCGATGCTCGAGAAGAATCGGGGTGAGTTCCCCTTCACGGGCATGGAACTGGCGCTTCTGTTGCTGGGGGCAGCAGTCCTCATAGGTGCCGGCGTCGCGCTCCGAAGGGCGACCCGATAGCCCAAGACCGGAGTCCGGGGAAGGAGCCCCCTAAACACGTCTTCCCGACAATGCACCGCGCATAGGCCCCCCGTCGGATTCCTCCCCGGGGGGTTTACTTTATCCCCGGGCGGAGCCGGAAGGCATATGGTCGGTCCCGTCTGACCAACGGCACCGGGCAACGCGTGCGCGGACAACATGTTCTTTTGCCGGCGCCCCGGCGATCACTGCGCCGAAGCGATCCCGCTCGATGAAAGGCGCCACACCAGCGCCGTCGGTGTCTTCACCACGATCCCGTTGAACGAGACCTTGAGGACTTCCGGCTTTCCCACCACCACATTCGCCGGCGCGGTGAACTGCAGCTTCAGCCTCTCTCCGGCCGTGCGAAGCCCGTGGAAGAGTGCCTTCCCGGTCTTCAGGTCGGTGATCTCGATCCATACATCTGCCGATGGGTTGAAGACCACCGTGAACACTCCCGCGCTCGTGGTGGTGGTCGAGGGGAGAGTGGTAGACGTCGACGTGGTGGTAGTCGAAGGGAGAGTGGTAGACGTCGACGTGGTGATGAGGGCGACCGAAGTGGCCGCGGTCTGGCCGGATGATGCACTGATGGCCTCGGTCAAGCTGATGACCGACACCGACCGCAGAACGGCCAGAACAGCGACGACGACCCCGACCAGTACGAGCATGGCGAGCAGGGAGCGACGTAAAAAAAGCAGCCGGCGAGGAGAGCGCCGGCCCCTGTGTTCACGACGGGTGTCGCGCTGGTCGTCCGTGGAAGATGCAGGTGGCGGCACTTCGTCACAGGCCGCCAGAACCATCTCCGAATCCAAGTTGACGCCGGCCGCGTATCGCACAGCGATGCTCTGCATGTACGAAGGACCGACCAGAAGACCAAGCTCCCCACGCTCCAGGGCGTATAGATACTCCTCGCGCACATCGAGGGCCTGCGCCAGCTCGTCTAGGCTCAGCCCTGCGCGCTCACGTGCCTCTCGAAATAGACCGCCGTCCATGTATGTCTCGTTCCCCGTGGAAACCCACTTTCCTGCTCGCTATCGCCCCCAAGGTATCATGCCCGAGGAGGGACGTCGGCCTGGTCTACCCCAGGTGAGCCTCGTCGCCAGAGGTGAAGTAGCGCAGCCGCTCGGCCATGTTGACCGCGTGGTCGGCTATGCGTTCGAAGTAGCGCCCCACCAGCACCAGGTTCATCGCCACTTCGAACGACGCCTCGTCGCGCAGGAGAAACAGCTCCTTGACCAGTTCCTGATAGAGATGGTCGATCTCGTCGTCAAGCTGGTCCATCTCGGCGGCCATAGTGGCGTCCTTTGCGGCCCACACGTCGAGGGCCTTGCTGAACAAGCGGCGCGAGGCATAGCCAAGCTCGTAGATCAGAACGCTGACCGTCTTTAGCCGTACGATCTTCAGCTCTTTGCAGGTGACCTTGGCTATGTTGAAGGCCAGGTCGCCGGCCCTTTCCAAGTCGGTCAACACACGCAGAATGGCTACTATCAGGCGCAGGTCACCGGCCACGGGCTGCTGCTGAGCCAGCATGGCCAGCGCCCGCTTCTCCATGTCAATGAAGAGGGCGTCGATGGCGTCGTCGCCCTCCATAATTCGGGCCGCCCGATCGCAGTCGCCTTCCGCCAGCGCGATGGTGGCTCCCTCTATGGCCGCCTCGACCATGGCGCCCATGCGCAGCACGTCTTGGTCGAGCCGCTCCAGCTCGTTGTGGAATATGTCACGCATGCGGCGCCCCCGCTATCCGAACCGGCCGGACACGTAGTCCTCGGTTCGCTTGTCTTTCGGCTTGGCGAAGATGGTGCTGGTGTCATCGTACTCCACGAGGATACCCCAGCGGGCCGACGTCTCCTCGTCAACTTCGGTATAGAGGAACGCGGTCTTGTCGGATATCCGGGCCGCCTGCTGCATGTTGTGGGTCACGATCACGATAGCGAACTCCTTCTTCAACTCCTGCATGAGATCTTCGACGCGCACGGTGGCGATGGGATCCAAGGCCGAGGCGGGCTCGTCCATGAGGATGACGTCGGGCTCCACGGCGATGGCCCGCGCGATACAGAGCCGCTGCTGCTGCCCACCGGACAGAGCAAGAGCACTTTTCTTAAGCTTGTTCTTTACCTCGTCCCACAACGCCGCGCGCCTGAGCGAGCGCTCCACCAGTTCGTCGAGATCGCCCTTGAACCGGTTGATGCGCGGCCCGAAGGCCACGTTGTCGTAGATGGACTTGGGGAAGGGGTTCGGTCGCTGGAACACCATGCCGATGTGGCGGCGCACCACCACGGGGTCCACGCCGGGAGCGTAGATGTCGTTGCCGTGATAGAGCACCTCACCGCTCACGGTGGCCCCGGGGATCAGGTCGTTCATGCGGTTGAGACACCGGATCAGGGTGCTCTTACCGCATCCCGACGGTCCGATGATGGCGGTTATCTGCCGGGGACCTATCTCCATATCGACTGCCTTGAGGGCCGGGGCGCCGCTGTAGCGCACATCCAGTCCCTTGACCGAGAACACGCTTTCGTCGTTCATGATCTTCCGTCGTTCATGATGAGATGCGACTCCTAGACGCGATCACTCGGGCGAGGACGGTGAACAGCAGGACGATGACGATCAGTTCCAGGGCGCCGGCCCACGCCCGGGCCTGACCGGCGGCGAAGGGGTTGCTCGCCCCGTCGAGGATAGCCAATGGCAGTGCGGAGATCGGCTGGCCCACCAGCGTGGTCACGATCTTGAAGGAGCCGAGGGCCGTCAGGATGAGCGGCGCGGTCTCCCCCGCCGCGCGCGCTACGGCCAGCAGCACCCCCGTGGTTATGCCGGGCAGCGCCGACGGGAGAACGACCCGCAACACCGTCTGCCACTTGGCGGCGCCGAGGGCATAGCTCGCGTCTTTAAGCTCCGACGGTACCAGGCGGAGCATCTCCTCGCTGGAGCGCACGATGATGGGCAGCATGATGATCGCCAGAGCGATGGCGCCCATCAGGGCGCCGAACCCCACCTGCACCACCAGGGCGGTGTAGACGAACAGCCCGACGAACACCGACGGCACGCCGGTCATGACGTCGGTGAAGAACCGGATAACCGTTGCGAGCGCGTTCTTCTTGCCGTACTCGGCCAGGTAGACGGCCGCCAAGATCCCCAGCGGCACCGCGAAGGCCGCGGCCAGGCCGACCATGATCAGCGTACCGATGGCCGAGTTGGCCAGCCCTCCGCCTTCCTTGCGCAGGCTGTACGGCATGGACTGGGTCAGGAACTCCCAACTGATGGTTGCCAGGCCTCGGCGGGCGATGGTAAAGAGGATCAGCCCCAACGGCACCAACACCACGATGACCGCGGCCACCAGGCCTGCCGTTGCCAGCCGGTCGCTCCACACCCGTCGGCGCGCGGGGCGCCGGCCCAGGAACGACGCGGGCGCGGCGGCGTCTTCGGCGGCCTCGAGCTCCGGGAGGTCGGCGGCGGTCATGACCGCTCCATGCGCAGGACGATCACGCGCGCGCTCACATTGACCAGGATGGTGATGCCGAACAGCACCACCCCCACGCCCACCAGGGCGCGGATATGGGGCTCGGTGGCTTCCTGGAACTGGTTCGCTATCACCGCGGCCATCGAGTAACCCGGCTGAAGGATGGAAGCCGATATATCCGGCCGAGCACCGATGAGCAGGGCCACCGCGATGGTCTCACCGAGAGCCCGTCCCAAGCCCAGCATGACTGCTCCCACGATGCCCGCCCGACTGCGCGGCAGCACGACCCCCCGGATCATCTCCCAACGCGTGGTCCCCAGGGCGTATGCCGCGTACTTGTCTTCGGTGGGAACGGCACGGAGAATCTCTCGAGCGAGCGCCGTGATGATAGGGACGATCATGATCGCCAGCACCACTCCCGCCCCGAAGTAGGAGAGACCCGAGGCCGGGCCGGCGAAGATGGGCACGAAGCCCAAAAACCGGGCCAGAAATGTCGCGGCCGGCTGCAAGAACAGGGGCAAGAACACGAAGACGCCCCACAGGCCATAGATGACGCTGGGTACGGCGGCAAGGAGATCGACTACGTAGGTGACCGGGGTGCGCAGCCACCGAGGCGCCGCCTCCGTCACATAAAGGGCCACTCCCAAGCTGAGCGGCACCGCAAGCACCAACGCTATCGCCGACGTCACCAGGGTGCCGTAGATGAAGGCCAAGATGCCGAAATGACCCGCGGACGGGCGCCAGTCGGTGCTGGTGATGAAGGAGATGCCCTGCGCCCGGAAGGCCGGCAGAGCTGTCGCGGTCGTGGTGAGGATCATGAAACCCAGGATCACCAGAACCGTCGATCCGGCGGCGGCTGTGAGCAACGCGAACAGGGGGTCGGCCGTGCGGCCGACCCCCGTGCGTCCCAGCAGTGGTCCGGCGGAGGGCGCGGAGCCGCCGCC
>CAZDGO010000150.1:0-5932 GCA_964504825.1 uncultured Gaiellales bacterium | reverse complement strand
GAAGGTCGACCCCTATCTGCGCCCCCTTTTCGACGCTCTGTACGACATGATGGACCCCGATTCCTTGGCTCAGCATCTGGAGAAGGGGTCGATCGAGGTCGCCCCTCTGGCGTACATGCGCGGACGCACCTTGAACGACGCGTTCATCATCCTTGATGAGGCGCAAAACACCTCGCCGGAGCAGATGAAGATGTTCCTGACTCGGCTGGGATTCGGCTCTCGGATGGTGGTCACGGGCGACGTCACACAGATCGATCTTCCCTTGGGACAGCGCTCGGGGTTGGGGACTGTTCGCGAGATCCTTGCCGGCATCAAGGACATCGCCTTCGTCACGTTCGACAGCCAGGACGTGGTGCGTCACAAGCTGGTGCAGGACATCGTCTCCGCCTACACGTCGTACGTCGATCGGCAGACTCAGGGGGTGGATAGGCCGTGACTCCGAATGGTTCTGGGATGAGATACCGCATCGCCGGGGAGCACGGCTACCGCGTAGTCATGAATGAGCGGTTGAGTGGCTTTCGTGAGTGGCTCGAGCGTCGGGACCACCGCCGGTTCGGCATGATCATGCTTGCCATTCTCGCGGTCGGGATCACCATGGTCGTGTCGTCGAAGTACTTGCCCAGCCGGTACGCGTACCAGGTGGGGGATATCGCCTCGGGCACTATAGCCGCCGATCGTACGACCTCGTTCGAGGACTCGGCTTCCACAGATGCGTTGCGCAAGCAGGTCGCTGCTCTGACCGAGCCTGTGCGCCGCTCGGACCCGACAGCGCTGGCGTCGGCGATCGCCGACGTGGATGCGCTCGTGGATGACATTGCGGCCCCGCGGGCCGTTGCGCGGCCACGTGTCCCAGCCGGGATCAGCGACGCCACGCTGGCCTATCTGCTTACGGCGCCTCCCGCGGCCCTCGAGCAACTGCGCGCGGAAGCCGGGAGTGCCTTGAACAGCATCTATGCCGGCAATGTGCCCGACACGGATCTCGAGACGGCCAGAGCGAAGCTG
Source organism: uncultured Gaiellales bacterium (assembly GCA_964504825.1). Classification (GTDB taxonomy): domain Bacteria; phylum Actinomycetota; class Thermoleophilia; order RBG-16-64-13; family RBG-16-64-13; genus JAJZQZ01. Next base: position 4,930 of record CAZDGO010000150.1, on the reverse strand, counting down.
CGGGGCTTGGCGGACGGCGCGGATGGTTCGGCGCAGTTCCGCGACGCCGTCTACGAGGTTGCAAGTACATACCTACGTCCGAATCAGGTGTTCGACGCTGCTCAGACCCAGGCCCGCCGTGAGCAGGCCATGGCCGAGGTGGCTCCAGTGGTCGTGACGGTGTTCAAGGGTGAGCGGGTGGTCGGGGCGGGGGAGAAGATCACCCCCGAGGTGATGCTCCGCTTGGAGGCGCTCGGCCTGGCCGACCGTGGGCCGAGCTGGGAGATCTGGCTCGGCACCCTACTCCTGGTGATCTTGGAGTTGGTCGTCATCGTGGGGTTGGTCTCTCGGAGTCAGCCTGCTTTGCTGCAGGACAACACCATCATGCTCGCTATGACCACCCTCATCCTGTTCTTCGTGGTGCTCGCCCGCTTGCTGGTCATCCCCCCGCTCTCCCCCTACGCCATACCCCTCGCGGCACTCGCCATGCTCACCTCGATCCTGACGAGGCCCCGGACGGCGCTTCTTCTCGTCTCGATGTTGGCCATCGATGTCGGTCTTCTGGCAGGCTTCGATTTCTACGTGACGATGGTCGTGCTCGTTACGGCGGTCTTCTCCCTCTACTCGGTATCTCGCCTGGCGCAACGTACCGATCTCCTCACCGCGGGGTTGCTGGTGATGGTGGTGGCGGGGGCGGCGGTGTTCGCGAGCGAGCTTCTGCAGGAGGTTCCATTCCTATCGGCGTTCAAGATCAGTTTGTGGGGGCTTGTGAACGGCCTGTTCAGCCTTGTGATCACGCTGAGTCTTCTTCTCGTGTATGAGACGGTGTTCAACCTCACCACTCCGCTCCGGTTGCTCGAGTTGGCCAATCCCTCGCAGCCCCTCCTTCGTCGCCTGATGCAGGTGGCACCCGGGACGTACAACCACAGCATCCTCATGGGGAACCTGGCGGAGGCCGCGGCGGAGGCCATCGACGCCGACCCGCTGCTCGCGCGGGTAGGTGCCTACTATCACGACATCGGCAAGATCCTGCGGCCGGAGTACTTCGTCGAGAACCAGCTGCACGTGAGGAACCCGCACGACAAACTCACACCGAACCTGTCGAAGCTGGCCATCACCGCCCATCTGCGCGACGGCAAGGCGCTCGCCCGGGCCTACGGTCTGCCTCGGCCCATCATCGATATCATCGAGCAGCACCACGGCACCTCGGTGCTGTCCTACTTCTACCACAAGGCCAAGGAGGCCTCGAAGGTAGAGGTCGCTGAGGAAGAGTACCGCTATGATGGCCAGAAACCGACCTCGCCCGAAGCTGCGATCATCATGCTTGCGGACAGCGTCGAAGCGGCGGCGAAGGCCATGAAGAATCCGACCGTCAGGAAGATGCAGGATCTCATCCGCGACATCTTCAAGCAGAAGATGGACGACGCCCAGTTGGACGATGCGCAGCTCACTCTGGGTGATCTTCACAAGATACGCGACGTCTTCGAGAACGGCTTGCGTGGGCTTGCCGGTCATCGCATCGCGTATCCCAAGGAGGAGAATCACGTACAGCGGACTCCGCAGCAAGGAGTCTCGCGCACAGCGGCCGCAGGTGGGGGGGGGCAGGTGTTGTGACTACCAGTGGTGGCGCATCCTGGGCGCAGAAGCCACGGTTGCGCAGCCTTCCCGCCACAGGCATGGGCACGTCCGCGGTGGGCGAGCCGGCCCACGTGGATGACCCGGTGGCGGAGGTGGCCCCGGTCACGGTGGAGGCCACTGTGGATGGCCCACCACCCAGTGATGCCTGAGATAGAGGTAAGAAACGAGACGCGGTACCGGTTCCGCGAGGAAGCGGTAGCTCAGATCGTGGGCCGCGTTCTGGCTGCCGAGGACGCGGACGGAGCCGTGGCCGTGGCCTTTCTCGACGAGGAAGCCGTCGCCGAACTCAACGGCCGCTACCGCGGTCACGCCGAATCCACCGATGTTCTCTCCTTCCCCGCTGGGGACACAGAGGATGCCGATTGGCCCGAACCGGACGGCCTCGAAGACGAGTTCCTCGGCGATGTGGTGATATGCCCCGCCGTAGCGGAACGCAACGCGCTCGAAGATGGGATATCCCCAGCGGAGGAGATCCGGCGGCTGCTGGTACACGGCGGACTGCACCTCCTGGGTTACGACCACGTAACCGATGACGGTGAGATGCGGGCCCGTGAAGAGGCCCTGCTCGAACTGATCGGGGAGCCGGAGGGCGGGCTGTTGGAGGCCGAGAGCCGTTGACCGAGGGGAGCCGGCGCTCCACCCTTCTCGAGAGCTTCAGCTATGCTTTTCAGGGGCTGGTGCACGTGTTCCGGCACCAGCGGAACATGCAGACCCACTTTGGTCTGTCCTTCTTGGTGCTCTTGGCCAGCCTCTTCTTCCGGTTAAATCGCCTCGAGCTGGTAGCCGTCTTTTTCGCCATCTCCCTGGTGCTGATAGCCGAGATGTTGAACACTGCCCTCGAGGCGGCCATCGACTTGGTCATGAGCTCCTACGACCCGAAGGCCAAGATCGCCAAAGACGTGGCGGCGGGCGCCGTCCTCGTCGCAGCCATCAACTCCTTGGTGGTGGCCTACTTCGTGTTCGCCGACAAGGCCGCGTCGGTGTCGGCGAATGTGCTCACCAAGGTGAGTGCGTCGCCGTCGCATCTTACCTTCGTCGCTCTGATCTTGGTGATCCTCCTGGTGATCATCCTCAAGGCTCGGAGCGGCAAGTTGCGCGCTCTCTCCGGTGGGCTACCCTCGGGGCACGCGGCGGTCGCCTTCGCCGGGTGGACGGCGGTGACGTTCATCGTCGGGGGAGAACCGTACGGTGTCCTCGTCAGTGTGTTGACGTTCTTCATGGCTCTGCTCACCGCGCAGAGTAGGGTGGAAGCGCGCATCCATACCCCGCGGGAGGTGGTGCTGGGCGCTGTTCTGGGCATAGTGGTGATGACTCTCGTCTTCCAACTCTGGTTCTGATGATGGGCGGAAGGGCTGTGTCTATGAGCGCGACGCTCGAAGTGCGTCGGATAGTGCGTCCTCCCTTCGCCCTGTTGACGGAGTTGGCGCGCGACGATGCCCTGGTATTCGGCGGCACGGGGCTGCGCGACATCGATCTGAGCGTGGTGTCGCGGGCAGGGGCTGTGTACGAAGCTCTTGTCGACGGGGCCCGCATCGGCTCGTGTCAGCTCCTACGGATGTGGGACGATCAGGCGGCCGCCTGGGTGGTCGGTTTCTATGTGCTTCGCGAGCACCGGGGGCGAGGGTTCGGGCGGGCATTTCTGGAGGCGATCGCGGCGGAGGCCGGCCGGGCCGGCCTCCGCCGCCTTCTGCTCACGGTCGAGGCGGGCAACGTCCCCGCAGTCGACCTGTACCTGAGCTTCGGGTTCGCCACGGTCGATACGGCCCTCGAATTCTACGGTCCCGCTGAGGACCGTGATGTGCTTCGATATGAGATCCCGAAAGGAAGTCGATGAGTCGGCGCAACAAAACGGATGACCGCACCCCACCGACCTGCGCAACCGCACCTGACGGAGAGCGCAAGCCGGGGGAGACCTCCGGGGAGATGGCACCGATTTCGGCGCCGCCCCCTGGGTTCCGTTCCGGTCTTGTGGCCCTCATCGGCCGTCCGAACGTGGGCAAGTCCACCTTGGTGAACAAGGTCCTGGGGCAGAAGGTCAGCATCGTCTCGGACAAACCCCAGACCACGCGTCACCGGGTCACAGCCGTCCTCGATGCTGAGGACTACCAGCTGATCTTTCTCGACATGCCCGGTTTCCAGAAGCCGCGCGACACCCTGACCAAGCGCATGCAGAGCCTGGTCAACACTACGCTTGCCGAGGTCGACGCCATCCTCTTCCTGGTGCCGGGCGACCAGAGGTTCGGTCGCGGCGACGCGTTCATCGCCGATGCCCTGCGCACCGCGGGAACGCCGGTGGTGATGGTGGTCAACAAAGTCGACTTGCTGTCTGACCAGCAGGCCGGTGCGCAGCTCGAGGCCGCCCGCGCGCTGGTTGGGCCCGCCGAGGTCCATCTGGTGAGCGCTCTGACGGGCCGAGGCCTTGACGACGTGGTGACTGCTCTCAGCAGACTCCTCCCTGAGGGCCCGCGGTATTTTCCGCCGGGCATGGTTACCGATCAGCCCGAGGAAGTGCTCGTGGCAGAGTTCATCCGGGAGCAGCTGCTGGCCGTCACGGAAGAGGAAGTGCCCCATTCGTTGGCAGTGGAGGTGCTCGAGATGGAGGCGCGGGATGATCGGGACATCATCTACATACGCGCGGCCATCTATGTGGAGCGCGCCTCTCAACGCCCCATCCTTCTGGGAGTGGCAGGCGAGCGTCTGAAGGTGGTGGGCACCAACGCGCGTCGTGAGATCGAATGGCTACTGGGCTCTCAGGTGTTCCTCGAGTTGATAGTCAAGGTGCGCAAGCACTGGCGTGCCGACTCTCGCATGCTCGACCGCCTGGGGCTGTAATAGGCTGCTGAAAACTGAAGCCTTGGCCACCAGAACGCACTGGCCGGGGCGATAGGTCGTCCTCGGTCGCACACGTAGCGCTGCTACGAGTGCTTCCTGCGTCCTTCTCTCGCCCTTGCCCATCGCGACCTGGCGGCGAAGCGTCACTTTTCAGCAGCCTCGTAGGGCGGGGGCCTTGAACAGGGGTGTATCATGGATACTTCAGGTCAAGGATGATTATTCGCCCTAGGAGGCGACTTTGAGAGTAGAGGAACTCGCTAAGACCATCGACAGCACGATGCTCGAGCCCACCTCGTCCGCGGTCGATCTGGAGCGGCTCTGCCGGGACGCGGCCGAGTACCATTTCGCCTCGGTGTGCGTGTTTCCGTACTTCATCGCCCAGGCGAAGAAGCTGTTGCGGGGCCATGACGTCAAGGTGGGCACGATCATATCGTTCCCGTATGGGGCCGACACGCAGCGGGCCAAGATCCAGTCGGCCGAG
>CAZDGO010000149.1:0-5934 GCA_964504825.1 uncultured Gaiellales bacterium | reverse complement strand
ACGAGGAATTGGGGCCAGTAGCCTTGGACTGTCGCGCTGAACCGGCGGATCACCGCCCAGGTATCCGCCGGAGCTTCCTTGTCGCGCGCCAGGGCCTCCAGGCTGCCGGGGTGCCCCCTCACGCCGCCGCCTCACCCGGCGCGGCGCTGGTGTCGAGTTGGGAATCGACGATCTCGCCGTAGAGCGGACTGGTGCGCAAGAGCTCATCGTGCGTGCCGTGAGCGACCAGAAGTCCTCCGTCGACGAGCAAGACCGTGTCGGCTTGGCGCACTGTCGACATCCGCTGGGCGATGATGAAACTGGTGCGGCCCTGCATGAGGCCGCGCAGGGCCACCTGCATCTGGTACTCGGTCTCGGCGTCGACGGAGCTGGTGGCGTCATCGAGCAGCAGGATCCGCGGATCGACCAGGAGCGTACGGGCGATAGACACGCGCTGGCGCTGACCGCCCGACAGAGTGACGCCGCGCTCGCCGATGACGGAGTCGTAGCCCTCGGGCAGGGCGGAGATGAACTCGTGGGCCTGGGCGGCGCGCGCCGCCGCCTCGATCTCGCCCCGGGTAGCCCCGGGCCGGCCGAAGGCGATGTTCTCCCGGATGGTGCCCCCGAACAGCACGGACTCCTGGAGCACGATGCCGATGTGGGCCCGCAGGCTCTCCAGCCGCACGTCGCGCACATCATGCCCGTCGATGCGCACCGTCCCCGCCGTGACGTCGTAGAAGCGGGGGATCAGGTTGAGCACTGTTGACTTTCCGGCCCCGGTCGTTCCCAGCAGGGCGACCGTCTGACCCGGCTCAGCCACGAAACTGACGTCATCGAGCACCATGGCCTCCTGGCCCATATAGCGGAAGCCGACGTGGTCGAACTCCACCCGGCCTTCGATGCCGTCGAGGTCGCGGGCGCCGGGGCGGTCCTTGATCTCGATCTCAGCGTCTATGACCTCGAAGACCCGGTGCGCGCTCGCCCCCGCGCGGGACATCGCCCCCACGATGAATCCGAGCTGGAGGATGGGCATGAGCAGAAAGCTCAGGTAGGTGTTGAACGCCACCAGGTCACCAAGGCTCAAGCCCCCACCGATGACCATGCTGCCACCCAGCCAGACCACGGCCAGGGTGCCGAGGTTGGCCACCAGGAATATGGCCGGGAAGGAGGCGGCCAAGGCGCGCACCACCCGCAGGTTCTCGACGAGCAGTTCCTGGTTCGCGGCCTGGTATCGCGCGTGCTCATACGGCTCCCGGGCGAACGCCTTGACCACCGCAACGCCGGCCAAGTTCTCCTGCAGCACGGTGTTGAGGTCGCCGAGCTTGGCTTGGATGATCCGGAACTGAGGCATGACCCGGGTGATGAACACGCCCATAATGGCGAAAATGACAGGCACGATGGCAAGGACCGCCAGGGTCAGACGCCACTCGGTCAAGAAGAGCACCACCGCTGTGCCGATTAGAGTCGCCGTCGCCGATATGAGGACCAAGAAGCCCTGACCGGCGAACATGCGCACGTTCTCCACGTCGGAGGTGACCCGGGTCATGAGCTGCCCGGTCTGGGCCCTGTCGTGGTAGCTGAACGACAGGTTGTGGATCTTCTCGTAGATGACGTTACGCAGATCGTAGGCCACCCCTTGGCCGGCCCGCTCGGAGAGATAGCCCTGCAGGAAGGTGAACAGGCCCCGCACCACGGCGACCCCGAGTAGCCCAGCTGCGGCCGCGACGACCACCGACCATTGCCCGCCCGTGATCCCCTTGTCGATGAGAATCCGCACGATCTGAGGCGTGACCAACGTAGCGCCGGTGACGGCGAGCAGCGACAAGAGAGCCAGAGTGGCGACGCCCGCATACGGCCTCAGGTAGCCGAGGGAGCGCGCGAGGTCGCCCCAATCGATGGTCCGGAGATCGATCCGCCCCGGACTACCGTCGCGACCGGGCGCCGGCGATCTGCCTGTTCGTGGTCCGTGCATATCGGGAGTATAGCCTCTTGACTATGCGTTCCGTCGCCTGTAGCTTGAGCGCGAAAGCGTCTGGCCGGGGAGAAGAATGATGCGTTTCGTCGAGGTCACGGAACTCCGAAAACAGTTCGACCCGCCGAAGGGCACCGTGGCCGTGAACGGTCTCTCCTTCGGCATCGAGCAGGGCGAGATTTACAGCCTGCTCGGCCCCAACGGGGCAGGGAAGACCACCACCATATCTATCCTCTCCTGCCTGCTCCGCCCCACCGGGGGCGACGCATCGGTGGGGGGAGCTTCCATCACCACGCAGCAGGCGGCGGTCAAAGAGGCCATCGGGGTCGTGCCTCAGGAGATCGCACTCTACCCCGACCTCACCGCCCAAGAGAACCTGGCCTTCTGGGGGAAGATGTATGGTCTGCGCGGCTCCGAACTCGACACGCGCGTGGAAGAGGTGCTCGACCTCATCGATCTCACAGATCGGAAGAAGGACCGTCTAGAGGATTTCTCTGGGGGGATGAAGCGCCGGGTGAACATCGGGGCGGCACTGCTGCACAAGCCCCGCATCCTGTTCTTGGACGAGCCCACGGTGGGCATCGACCCCCAGAGCCGGCGGTCCATCCTCGACGGCATCAAGGACCTCAACCGACAGGGCACCACGATCCTCTACACCACGCATTACATGGAAGAGGCCCAGGAGCTCTCGCACCGTATCGCCATCATGGACCACGGCAAGATGATCGCCGAAGGCACCCACGAGCAGTTGGTGAAGAGCGTCGGCGGGCAGGCCACGGTGGAATTGACCGTCGACCACGACCTCGACCGTACGCTGGCTACCTGGTGCGCAGTGGACGGAGTCACCTCGGCTCTGGCCGAGGACGGGCGGGCGCGCCTCCTGGTGAGTGACGCCAACTCGGCTGTTCCCCGGCTCTTCGAGACCGCGAGTCGCGACGGCATCCGCATCACCGGTATCAACGTCGCCGAGCCGAACCTCGAAACCGTGTTCCTGACCCTGACGGGTCGCGCTCTGCGCGACTGACGGTGCGGAAGAGACTGACGGTGCGGAAGATCTTCTACATAGCGCTCAAGGACGTGCGGCGCACGTTCCGAGACATCCCCGCCCTCGCCACGATGCTCGCGGCTCCCCTGATCATCGCCCTGGTGCTGGGCTCGGCCTTCGGCGGCAGCACAGGCTTCAGCATCGCGTCGACCAAGGTCGTGGTGGTGAACCTCGACGCGCCGACTACGCAGGCGGCCGGCGGCCAGATCGGCGACAGCGTCGTCGCCGGCCTCACCGGCCCTGGTCTGAAGGACGTGCTCCAGGTCGAACAACTGACCGGCGAGCAGGAGGCCCGGTCCCGGGTCGACAACGGTGACGCCGCCGTCGCGGTGATCATTCCCGCCGGGCTCAGCGCCGCGCTCACGCAGAACCAGGCGGCCTCGACGCGAATAGTCCTCTACCGCGACCCCACCAAGACCATCGGGCCGGGCATCGTCAACACGGTGATCCAACGGGTGGTAGCCCAAGTGAACGGCGCGTGGGCGGCGGCGGGCACCACGGCGCAACTGGCCACCGCGGCGGGCATCACCGACCCGGCTATGGTGACCCAGTTGGCCACTACGGCGGCCCAAAGGTTCGTCTCTCAGGCACAGAGTGCCCCGGGCCTCATCGTCACCGCCCGCGAGCCCCAGGTGGCTGCAGCCGAGAAGACCAAGGTCGTCGGAGTCGCGGGGCCGGTGCTGGTGGGCATGATGATCTTCTTCATGTTCCTGGCCGCCTCGAACGTGGCGCGGAGCATCCTCGATGAGGATGTCAACGGCACGCTCCCACGCCTCTTCACCACCCCCACCCCGCGGGGCGTCATCCTGGCCGGGAAGTTCCTCTCCGTGCTGCTGACCGTGTTGATCCAAGCGATCGTCCTGATGATCGCGGGGCGGTTCATCTTCGGCATCGACTGGGGCGGGCCGGCCCCCGTCGGCGCGCTCACCGTCGCGGGGGCGGCCGTGGCGGCCGGCTTCGCGGTGTGCCTCATGTCTCTGGCCCGCACGCCCGGGCAGGCGGGCGCCATAACCTCGGGAGTGTTCCTGGTCATGGCGCTGGTGGGGGGAAACTTCGTCGGCACGACCAACCCGGGCGGCATCTTCGGAACGGTGCGGCTCTTCACCCCGAACGGCTGGCTGCTCAAGGGCTGGGATTCCACCCTGCGCGGCGGCTCGATCGGTGATGTGCTCCTGCCGGTAGTGGTCGTGCTGGCCTTCGCACTCGTGACCCTCTCCCTTGGGGTCGTCCTCTTCCGAAGGCGGTTCTCGTGAGATACGTCTGGACGCTGGCGAAGAAGGACCTTCTGCAGACCCGGCGGGACCGGATGGCGGCCCTCTTCACGATCATCCTGCCGATCGTGTTCACCATCTTCTTCGGCCTGCTCTTCGGTGGCTTCAGCAGCGGCAGCGAGCGCATCCCCCTGGCGATAGCCGACAGCGACGGCGGGGCGGAAGCGCAGAAGCTGGTGGCTCTCATCAAGGAGTCTCCGGTGGTCGACGTCAAGATCGTGCAGCCGGCCGCGGTCGAAAAGCAGGTGGACGACGAGAAGGTGGCCGCGGCCCTTATCATCCCGGCGGGCTTCGGCGCGGCCACGAGCAGCGGCACCGGCGCCGCGGTCACCGTCGTACGGATCCTCGGCTCCACCGGAGCCATCTCGGTAGAGGAAGCGGTGCGCTCGGCGGTCGACCGACTGGTGGCTGAACGGGTGGCGAGCGCCGTGGCGGTTGACACGGTTACTACTCCCAACCCGTACCCCCAGGCCGCGACAATCGCCGCCGGCCTGCTGGCCAAGCCCGTCCTCACCGTCACCACCCAGGACTCGGGCAGCCAAGCCGGGCAGATCCCCCGAGGCTTCGACCAATCCTCGCCGGGCATGCTGATCAACTGGATCATGTTCAGCCTGCTGACGGCCGCCACCGGCCTGGTCATGGAGCGCAGGAGCGGCGCCGTACAACGCCTGCTGACCACCCACGCGACCCGGCGGCAGGTGATCGCCGGCAAGTCCCTGGCCATGTTCATCGTCACCATGCTCCAGCAGGCGTTGCTGATCGGGCTGGGGCAGTTCGCCTTCGGCGTCGACTACCTGCGCGATCCCGCGGCCCTTCTCCTCACGATGATCACTCTCTCGGCCATGGCCGGCTGTTTGGGCCTGCTCGTAGCCACGGTGTTCCGCTCGGAGCAGGCCGTCATCGCCACCACGGTCATTGTCTCGATGGTGCTCTCCGCTCTCGGCGGGGCGTGGTTCCCGCTGAAGGTCACCGGAGCCGGGTTCACGCGGATCGCCCATTTCGTGCCCACGTCATGGCTCCTCGAGGCGTTCCGGGGGATCATCCTCAAGGGCTGGGGAGTGCCCGACGTACTCATGCCCCTGGGGATCGTCTGGGCGTTCACCCTGGTGTTCTTCGGCGTGGCCGCCTGGCGCTTCCGCTTCGAGTAGACCGCGGTCCCGGTTCGACTAGACGCCTCTGATTGATTCCGCGCTTCACCCGTGGCATAGTATATGCATGTATCTCGATGCTTCCATAAGAGCCATAAGCAGTCGCTCCAGAACGCCGCTTCGCGCTGGCCGGTGCTTCCTGACGGCCAAGGCTTCGTCTTGAAACGAGCTATAGGTGGACCGCCTGTCGTGGAACTCGCCGCCCTGTTCAAGGCGCTGAGCGAGCCCGCCCGCCTCAGCATCGTGCTGGCCCTCTCCGACGAGTGCCGTCCGGTGTCCGATGTAGTCGGGGCGACCGGCCTACCCCAGCCACTCGTATCCCACCACCTGCGCATCCTGCGTGACGCGGGCATCGCTCGGCCCGACCGCCGCGGAGCCTATGTCTACTACTGACTGCGGTCGCCGGCGGTCCGGGAGGCCGTCGCGCGGATGTGGCAGACGCTGCACGCTCTCGCCGACACGGGTGTCGACGGTGGAGCGGTGACTGAGACCGCCGCCGCCGTGGTGACGCCATGACCG
>CAZDGO010000148.1:0-6009 GCA_964504825.1 uncultured Gaiellales bacterium | reverse complement strand
GGCGCCCATGACCGCGCCCACGCCGCCGCGGCCGGCGTGGCGGGCGGGGTTGCCTTCAGGGTCGGTGGCGGCCACTGTCGAGTTGCGCAGGCCGTACTCGCCCGCGGGGCCCACCTGTATCGAGGCCACTTTGGCGCCGTACGCATCCCGCAGTGCGGCGGCCGTGTCGTAGTTTCCTTTACCCCAATATGGGGCGCCGTCATCCAGGCGGGCTCCGTCTTTCGACAGGTGCAACACCCACTTCTTCCCTGCCGGATCGCCCTGGACCACGACTGCGGCGATGCCCAAGCGACCCAAGCGTTGAGCGGCCTGACCCCCCGAGTTCGCCTCCTTGATGCCTCCGGTCAGCGGACTCTTGCATCCCACCGAGAGACGGCTGGAGTTGGGGGCGGTGGTGCCGGCCAGCAGACCGGGGGCGAAGACGATCTTGTTGTCCGTCCCCAGAGCATCGGCCGCCGCATCCACTTCGCGGGCCACGATGGTCGACGTGAGGGCACGACCTCCGTACGTGGCTAGATCCGGGGGTAGATTTTCGAACACGGCCGTACCCGCCCCGACGTCGACACGCAGGATCTTCCTCATAGTTGCCTCCTTGTACGCGAGCGCCTACAAGCGCGAGGGCGCTCCTGACCGTTTGAATCTACCATCATCACGGCAATCTCCAAACCGCCGGTACTGCTCAGTGCGCTATACTCTGGCTTCACCGGCCCCAGTGGTCGGCCGCTGCGCATGGGCGACGAGCCGGGAGGCATCGTGATGCTAGAACAAGAGGACGGCTCACTCCTCACCGGCGATGCCGCGCACCCCGTTCCCCAACCGACACGCAGCTTCTCCGACGTTGCCGAGACGCGCGGGGCCGTGCTGGCTGCGGTAGAGCGCCAGCGGGCCGATCATCATCTGCTTGTCGAGGTGGCTGAGCTGCTCGGGGAGCTGGAGGATGAGGTGGCCCACTGGCAAACGGCCGCCGTGGAAGCCGAGAAGCAGGCGCGCGCAGTGGAGGCGGAGCTTGCGCGCACCCGCGAGCGCCTCCGTAAGGCGGACGACCTGCTGTCAACGGGTGGCGACACACCTTCTGGACTCCAGGCCGCCGGAACGGAAGCCGTCGAGGCCGGGAGCACCACGCCGCCGACTGCCACGAGAAGAGGTGGCCACACCGGCGAACACACCGCTCCGGCCCCCGAGGGCGCCGAATCCACTTTGACGCTCGACGAGGTACACGTCTCGCAGCGCCACTTCAACGATTCTCCCTTCGTGGAGAAGATGCGGAGCATCCGGCGGAGCCTTGGCCGGCCCGCGGTGAGTCTTCTGAAGGTCCCGGGCGAAGCAGGCAAGGTGCTGCTCACCGTGGCATGGGAGATCGTGTGGTACCAGTACCTGCTCGATCTCGACGAGACCTGTGCTCTCGATGAGCGCGCCGAACTCTTCACCGAGGGCATGGAATTGGTCGAGCTCTCCGACCGGTTCAAACTGTCGAACGCCGAACTCGACGACCAGGGCCGGCTCGACGCGTCGGAACTCGAGGTCGCGCTGCTCCACAACGAGTCTGAGCTTCTCACCCATTTCTCGGCCGAACAGGACGCGGCCCTCGACGACGCCACCGAGGAGATTTGGGATCGCCACACCACCCCTGAGTTCCGCTGGGATGATTGAATCGAGATGGGCAGTGTTGGCCTTCGGCCCATAGTCTGGTAGAGTTCCGAATTATCTCGTTGATTCCTTCGCCATTGACTGGCAGCGGGTCGGGTGTCATCACGTACGACGTCCAGCCGGACATTCTGAAACTCAGTAAAGCCCTCGGAGAAGAGACCCGTTTCGCCATCTTCCGTAAGATCGCGGCGGCGGAGAGTCCTCTGACGGTCCGCGATCTGGTCGAGATGCTCGGAATGCACCACAGCGCCATCCGCATTCATCTCACTCGGCTCGAAGAAGCCGGCCTTATCGTCTCTCAAACGCTTCGGCAGCGCGGCGTTGTTGGACGTCCTCAGCTGGTCTACCTGCCCAACTCGACGGCGACCAGCTTCACGCTCCCCCCGCGCAACTATGAGCTTCTCGCCCGGGTGGCCCTCGAATACGCCGTCGCGGGCGTCAACGCAGATTCGTCCGCGGAGGACTTCGGCACGGCCTGGGGCCGAGCCCACGCTCGCGGCACGCGGGGCAACAATCCGCTCCCCTTGGCCGAAGCTCTCCCGGCCCTCGTGACCGAGCTGCGCGCCCTAGGAGGTAACCCCGAGCTTGTAGACCTGAACGGCAACGGCTACGCGCTCAGGGAGCGCAACTGCTTGTTCGGCGACATCTCGGCGTCCCACAAACCCCTGGTGTGTTCGCTTCACCAGGGATTGGCGCAGGGCATGCTCCAGGAACTCGCCTGCGAGTCGTTCCAGTGGACATCCCACTCGACTCTTGCCGGCGGCGCGGACCACTGCCACATAAGCATACGGCCGGCATCCACGCCTCCACCGGCAGCCCTGGAGGCCTGACCCTCGGTCTCCGCCCTATGTGGCTACGACGATCGGACGGTGGCAGCGCAGGCAACGCGCGGCTTCCCGTCGAGCCGCCGCATCGGTGAACCCCAGTTCGGTATGAGCGAAGCTCAGGCGACGCACCTCGGGACTCAACATGGGCATATGTTCGCGTACGCCGTGATCGTCGGTCGGTCGTAGCGCGTAGCGGCTGGTCTGAGCTCCGAGCTGCACGGCCAACCGCCGCGTCTTGTCTTCTATATCCTCGGCCACCTCTTCTCCCCGCAGGAACCGATCCATGTACTTGGCCACGGTCTTGCCCGCATGAATGGCCTCGATGACCGAACCACCTCCGCTCAACGCGTCCCCGCCCACGAAGACGCCCGGCTTTGTGGTCACAAAGGTGTGGGAATCCACCTGCAGATAGCCCCATTTGTTGGCGAGCACAGCCTCATCTGTCGTGAAGGGCGAGAAATCCGGTTGTTGCCCCACTGCGGCGATGATCGTATCGGCCTCGAGGTGGAACGGGTCGCAGGCCACGGGCACAGGAGACCGACGGCCACTCTCGTCGGGAGGGCCGAGCTCCATCTGCTGACAGGTGAGACCCCGCACGCACACATCTCCCTCGCAGCTCACCGGCGCGGCAAGGAAGTAGAACGCCACCCCTTCTTCCTCGGCTTCGTCGACCTCCCACGGGTTCGCGGGCATCTGCTCGCGCGTGCGACGGTAGACCACTGTCACGCGTTCGGCTCCCAGCCGCACCGCGGTGCGGGCGGCATCCATGGCCGAGTTCCCCCCGCCGATCACCAACACCTTCTCTCCCAGGGTCACCTGCTCACCTAAAGCAACCGCCCGCAAGAAGTCGATGGCGTCCACGGAGCCGGGCAGGTCTTCCCCAGGGATACGCAGCTTCTTGCCTGAGTGCGCGCCTATCGCGATGAAGGTGGCCTCGAAACCCATGTCGCTCAAGTCCGAGAAGGACACGTCGCGGCCCACAGCCTGCCCGTAGCGGATCTCCACACCCTCGCGCTCGATGAGTTCCACTTCGCGCCGTAGCGCGGCCTTGGGCAGCCGAAATTCCGGGATGCCCACCCACAGCATGCCACCCGGCACCGGCAGTGCTTCGAAGATGACCGGCCGGTAGCCTCTCCTCGCCAGATAGTACGCAGCTGAGAGACCGGCAGGCCCGGCTCCTACGACGGCGACCTGCCGCCCAGAAGCAGCCCCTGAGGGGCGCACTACCGCGCCGCCGGACATCGCTGTCTGCACGGACATCGCTGTCAGGACACCGGCGACCTCAGCCGTCTCATGCGGCCCACCGGCGACAGTCCAGTCGACCAGGCCTTCAGCGCGGTCGGCACACCAGCGCTTCACGAAGTTGATCGCCACCGGTTGGCCGACCTGCATGAGGGTGCAGTTGGTCTCGCAAGGATGATGGCAGGTCCGCCCGATCGTGGCCGGCATCGGGGTGTCGGCCTTGACGATCTCGGTCGCGATCCGGGTGTGCTCCTCCATGGCCTGGAAGAGATAACTCGGACAGTCGACCGTGGATGGACAGGTGGAGCGGCACGGAGCGGTGACCCAGCCAAAGGTGCGTTCGGGGGCGCATGTCTGGCCGGCTGCATGGGCGGCAAAGTGCTCCGCGCCGGCTTCGAGGAGGCCCAGCATGGGGTCCCGCACCGTGTTGGCGATGCCGCACCACGCCGCCTCGTCGACCTGACCGGCGAGGTCCCGCAGCAGCCGCAGATCATCTTCGGTGCCTCGCCCTTCCGCCAACTGACTGAGCACACGCCTCATGAGGTCGGTGCCAATCCGGCAGGGTGAGCACCGCCCGCACGACTCCCGCTGCACGAGATCCAAATACGCCAGCCCCAAGGAGACGAAGCAGACATCGGGCTGGGCCACGACCCCTCTCCACGAGACGACCGCCCGCACATCCTTCAGGTCGTCTCTGCCGAGACGCGCGACCACGTCATCCGCCGGCGGCCCACCGAAGCGGTCGCTAAGGCACGACACGAGGGCACGCCCCCCGCCATCCACTACTTCGCCGCCGACCACTGGCTGCTCCACCACCGGCTGCTCCATTTCACTCGAGGAAGATGTAGCTCACGCGCGTCCAGACCCCCACAGCCGTCTGCCGGGGGATGCCGAGAGAGTCCATCGTACCCAGCGTGTCGAGGCCCGCCATGGCCGACTCGGGCCGGAGGTCGGGTTTCTGCCGGCACTCCGCCATCGGATACGTGCACTCCTCGCAGCTCGAGCATGGTGTCACCGCTACCGCCAGGGCCAGGGGATATCCGGCGGCGAATGCGACGCGTTCGAGAGCGAGAGCCTCACGGTTGAGTCTGGGCCCGTCGCCGCCGCTCAGCACGAGGGCGGTACGATACTTCCTCAGCAAGGGGATGAGTTCGTGCGGTCCCCAGGCTTCGGGGGCGCACGTCCAGCGCCGCCCCCACGCCGGGCAAGAGTAGCGACACTTGAGGATGGTGCGCTCATCGAAGACCAGGTCGTCGACCGCGACGGAGCGCAGGTCGATCCCGATCGCCCTCAGTCGGTCGCACCATTCGCCCAGCACCGTGTCGTCGCTCATCGCGCCCTGTCGACGAAGCATCATTCTGAAACGAGCTCCGGTGGGTCGAGGCCCAACTCCTGGAACACCACGTCAGCCAGGTGCAGGCGGTACTCGTAACGACCCCACCCGCTGGCCCGCAGGATCGGGACGACATCCGCACGAAACTGCTCCACCTGCACCCAGACGGCCTCTTCTACCTCCCTGGTGTCTATGGGTTGCGGCGGGGCGCCCACACTGCTCGCGGAGAACACGTGGGACATCCAGGGCCGCTCGCGCTCCCCTGCCCAGAAGACCGCGTTGAGACGCAGAAGGTAGCGCTCGACCTCGATGTCGAGTCCCGTCTCCTCCCTCGCCTCCCGGCGCACGGCCTCGTCCAAGGCCTCGCCGGGCTCGACCCCGCCCGCCGGCGCCCAGAATGCTCCCGGGGGATCGAACGGCTTGTGCACCAAAGCCAGGGCATCCTCGTGGCGGATGAAGACGGTCACGTCATGGAAGCGATTGTCACCGCAGATACGTTCTATGAGGTCCATCTCCCACTCGCGGAGTTCCTGCCTGAGAAAGGCCTCTCGGGGCCGGCCGTACGATCGCTCGGCTTCTTCGAGGCGACTCGGGGCGATCTCCTGCGTCCTTGCCTTGCGCTCGTCCATCGCGCCCTATCGCCGAAGCGTCATTCTGAAACGAGCGCTTACCGCAAGCGCCGAGGCCAGAAGACGATGCCGCCCGCGAGAAGCACGAGTCCGCCCGCGACAAGCAGGAACGAGCCGATGAACCGCGCGTTGCCCGAGCGGAAGATGGGGTTGTCGGGGTGGAAAGCCCCCGGTGTGGCGACAAGTAGAGCCACCATCACCGCCGCCGCGACGGCGACCGCTGCCGCCGTAACCCGTGGCTTCCCTACCAGCAGCGACACGGCCCACGCCACGAGGTATGTCGACACGACCTCCGCGGACATGAGCAACTTGGGTTCGTTCCAGAGGACAC
>CAZDGO010000147.1:0-6070 GCA_964504825.1 uncultured Gaiellales bacterium | reverse complement strand
CAGGTGCAGAAGCTGGCGCGACCGAAGAGACCCAAGCAGCCCACACCATGAACGAAGCCGAAACCAGAGCCGAGCACATCGGCAGATCTCCACGACGCTCGACGACTATGTCTACACGCCAGATGGCGCTGGCCTTGCACGAGGCGGCGCGAACAGGCGGCATGGCGGCGATCGTTACTCGTGACGCCGGCGACTTTGCGAATGCCTCCCTACCGGTCTTCGACCCGCATGAGTTGCTCGCAGCGATCGCGGCGGCGTCGGAATAGTCTCCCGTGTATCCTCACCGCCACGCTGGAGGGCGCGATGAAGACGAAGGTGCAACGTCTCACGGACGACTCACCCACCGAGATGCGTCTCGTGGAAGGTGGGCTGCTCCTGAAGCCCTCGTCCCTGCGGCCGCTCAGCCTCGACGAACTGCTTGACGGAATCACGGAATCCAACCGGCACGATGAGGTCGACACCGGTGCCGCCCAGGGTTTGGAGGCCTGGTAGGATGGAATGGACTCCGGAGCGCGGCGACATCGGCGGGGACTTCGACGATTTCCTGAGAGACGAGCACCTCCTTGAGGAGGTCGAGGCGACGGCCACCAAGCGCGTGATCGCCTTCCAGATCGCCCACGAGATGGAGCGCCGTCACCTCACCAAGCAAGAGGCTCAGTGACATGTGCAGGAACATCAAGATGCTCTACAACTTCGATCCGCCTGCTACCGACGACGAGATCCGGGCGGCGGCCCTTCAGTTCGTGAGGAAGATCAGCGGGTCCGCCACGCCGTCCGCCGCGAACGAAGAGGCGTTCACTCGGGCGGTCGACGACGTCGCGCGCACTTCCTCTACTCTACTCGACTCGCTGGTAACCACCGCATCTCCAAAGAACCGTGAGGTCGAGGCCGCGAAGGCGCACGCTCGCGCCGTCCGGAGGTTCGGCCCGTAACCGAACAGTGTGACGATCTCCCGGCCCTCCGCCCAGCGCCTAATGCTCGTGCCGGTGCTCCTCGTCGGGCCAATGCCAGTGGGAGTGGACCGTGTCTTCGTGGATATGCTCATGTGTGTGTGTTTCCGTTGCCATCAACACGCCGGCTAGGCCTGCCAGCACGAAGGCGCCAACCAGGCGTGGGTTCGGTGCCTCTCGGAATAGCGCCACCGAGAGCACGCCGGCGATAATCGGGGCCGAGGCAAAGTACGAGCCGGTCCGGGCCGAACCGAGCAACCGGAGTGCACGGACGAATAGCACAAGGCTCAGGCCGTAGCTCACCGCCCCGACCAGCCCGGCAATCAGCACGGCGTCGAGGGTGGGAAGCCTGTCCGATAGAGCAAGTCCGATGGCCAGGTTGACCGTCCCTGCCACGAGCCCCTTGATCTGCGCCACCTGAGTGGCTGAGTAGCCGGAGACCTCCCGGGTCAGGTTGTTGTCGAGGGCCCAGAAGAGAGTGGCCAGGGCGATGGCGCCGGCTCCTCTCGACCAGGCCCAGCCGTCCCCCGACCATCCCAGGATAACGGCCGCCGCGGCCATGAAAAAAATGGCTCCCCACACCTGAGAGGCCACGTGCTCGCGAAACAGCAGTCCCGCGAGAAGCGCGGTGAGGACGACCTCCAAGGACAGAAGCAGGGAAGCCACAACGGCCGGAGTGGCAGCGAGACCCCAAAACAGGAGCAAGGGCCCCACCACCCCACCCGATGCGATCGCGGCGGCCAGGAAGAGCGTGCTCCGTCGCCGCGCGCTCGAAGGCTCGCTGGGTACGCGCTCACCAGGCGCGCGCTTATCCTCACCGGCGAGACGCCGATAGACGGTCAGGCTGACGCCGGCGCCCAGGTAGAGCAGGCCCGCAAGGGTGAATGGTGAGGTCTCACCTAGCAGCCACTTGCCCAAAGGAATGCTCAAGGCGAAGGCCGCGGCCGCCCCCACAGCGAGGAGAGGGCCCGCAACGCGGCGCCCCTCGGCCGTGCCCTTCTCGCCCCCGACCACGAGCAGGTCAGACCACGGCCGGGAAGCCGGCGAGGGGTCCTTCCACGTCCGGGTGCCGCCCCGGGCTCATCGCAAGTCCACGAAATAGGGGGTCATCGGCTCCCACTGCTCCTTCCAGACGCCCGGCACGAGCTCCTCTGTCACTACGGGAGGTAGGGAGCGGGCGAACTTGGCCCTCATCTTGAGGGTGAGGTTGAAGAGGATGAAGGGCACTATTAGGTAGTCGGGACTCAACCGGAGCTGGCTGTACTGCGCGATCTGGGCGCTCAGGCGGGCGTTCTCTTCTCGGTCGATCAGGGAGTCGATCCTCTTGGGCGTGAGGAATCGCTGCTCGATGGCGATGTGCGGATGCCAGATACGGTCGATCTCGGTCGCGGCCGCGTTGATGGCCTCGAGCGCTTGGCGGTTCCGCAACGCGGTCTCCTCCGCTTCCACCGCTCGGCTGAGCGACTCCAGGTGGGTCTCCATGACCTTGTGCTCGGCGGAGAGGGTGTCGAAGGGCGCCTCCGGGATCAACTCCCTGAAGTAGGGGAACATGAGCTCGTCTTCGGTGAGGTGGTGGACGTCCAGCACGGAGACGAGACTGCGGACATACCTGACGAACCCCTCTCGCGCGCGTTCGTCGGCAAAACCTTCCCGGGCGAGAGACTCGCTCGCCTGGCGCGTGCTGCGCAGTGCGCGGGTGATCACGGCATGGACAAGCAGCCAGGTGTCGGTGACGACCGGTGTGTCTGCGTCGGACATCAGCCTATCTCCCCTCCTGATCGATGAGCGCCGGCGCATTCCACATCAGTTGCGCCGCCTCGCCGCGGCTGCAGGCGACGCGGGCGTCCCAACGCTGCAGCCAATCGACGGTGCCCGCGAGGAGGTCGTTGGCGTAGGCTCTCCTCAAGTTGGTGAGGTGCGGAGGCTCCCAGTAGAATGCCCCCGGCGCCTGTCTCTCTTCCTCCGTCAGCAGCCCCGGGTAGAGCTCATCCAGGGCGCGCACCAGGATCGACGCCGCCTGGGCCCGGGTCAGAGGGGTATAGGGGTCGAACCTGCCGGCGCCTACGCCCTTGAGGATCCCCCGCGCGCTCAAGGCGGCCACGTATTCGTGCGGGTAGAGGTTGTCCGGGTCGTCCGCGCCCAGGTCGGTGAACTCGGGCACCATGTCTTCCGTCACCGGTACATCGAACGCCTCGCACACCATCTTGGCGAACTGGGCCCGCAGAAGAGGCTCTTCGGGCCGGAAGAGGCGGTCGCCTCCCACGAGGTACCCCCCGGCAATGCCCTGCTCGTGGACGCCAAGGATGGCGGTGCGGTAGCGATGAAGGCCGCCCACATCTTGGAACGGCTCTGGGGGCGACTCCGGGGCCGAGGCGACGATGAAACCGTCGTCTCGAGGGGTGTCCGAGGGGTAGTACATCCACCAGACGACGGTCCGACCGTGCACCTGGGAGGCTTGGTCCATGTAGACGCGGTTGGTCGAGAGCTGTGTGGTCTGTCCGCTGAGGAGGTCGTGAGCCATGATCTCCGAGTCGAGCTCACCGCCGCGTTCCCACACCACCAGACCGTCGGAGATCTCCGGCGTGAAGTTGAGGAAGAGGTTGTGACTGACGTCGATCAGCCGCTCGGTCTGGACGTCGTAGGCCTCGATCTTCCTCAGGTTGCCGTCGTACGTGTCCCACACGACGAAGCGGCCGTCGGTCTTGGGGTAGGACTCGGGGCCCTCCCTGGTGCCGATCTTCTGGGTCTGTCCGGTAGAGATCCGGTGCGTGAGAACGTCGTAGCTTCCGTACGAATCCCCCTGCGCCGACTCTGCCTTGGCTGCCCACGTGACCAGATCGCCCTCAAGGCTCACGTGGCGCGAATCGGCCGCCGACGAGCCAAGCTTGAGGCTCGTACTATCTTGCAGGTCGTGCAGCCACACCTCGGCATCTTGCCCGGGAAGTCCGTCCTTCACGAAGGCGATGTGCGCGCCACCGAGGTCGAAGGAGCGACTCCCACCGGATTCTCCCCCATAAACCGACACCTGATCGGCGACCCGAACCGTGGACCCCGTGCTGATGGTGCACACGTAGAGCCCCAACCGGAGGCCGTCCGGTGCCTCAGATGCCTGGTCGACCTGCGCCCAGGCCACGTGATCCCCGACTATCTGGAGCCCGGTCTCGGGCTGGACGCGCCCTTCGCCGATGACGCGGGTCTCGTGCGTGCCCAGGTCGTAAAGCCGCACCTCTCCGGGCACGCTGAAGTCCTGGCTGGTGGGGGTCACCCACACGAGCCGGTTCTGATCCAAGGCGACCGACTGCTCACCCTCGGGGGTTGCGGTGATCTGGGTCAGGTTCTTGGTGGCCATGTCCGCGAGGTAGACGTCAGTCTGATTGCCGTCCCACTTGGTCCAGGCGATCGTGTTTTCGTCAAAGGCAAGGTGGAAGGTGACGGGGATGCGTGAGGTCGACAGGTCGGTGAAGTCCCACCCCGCCACGTCGACGGCGGCTCCGGCAGGCCCCGCGAACAGCAGTATGGCTGCCGCGGCGAAGACCACAATGGTTGCCACGGTCGTGCACGCTCGTGCGTGTTTCATCTGTTACCCTCCCTGCTCGCGAACGCCGCCCGCCTACGGCCCGGAGCCGATCTCCAGGATCTTCCACGGCGAATCCGCCGTCTGGCGACCAATAATCACGAACCAAAGTCGCTTACCCGGAGGCTCGCTGATAGAGCTCATCTTGCGGGAGGTGTAGGTTACCCGGAAGTGCAGCTGCTCGGGCCACTCTTCCCGGCTGTAGACCTGAGAGGGCACGCCGGAGAGCGGTCCTTCCACCACCAGATCGTCGATGCCGCCCTCGCGCTCGTGCTCGGGGACCGCGTTCGGCTGCGTGGTGACCTGGCGCAGCCGAGGGGGCGCTCAAGTAGAACTCCACTGCGAGGTCACCCGAAAGGAAGTAGGCGTGGGCGACGCCGGCGGCATCGAGGTCGTCCAGGCGCTTCTCCTCCTCCGGGGAGACACTGATACTTGTCGACGAGGTTGAAGTCGCGCCCGCGGTCGCCGGGTGGGCGTGCGCTTTCAACCAGGCCAGGAACGCGTGGTAGGGATAGCCGTCCTTCGTCCATCGAGCTTCGTCGACCTCGGGCCGTGCCTCGAGGCGTTCTCCTATGATATCCGCCGACGCGGGAACACTGACGGTGATCTCGATAGAGGCAGGAAAGGGATTGCCCTGGATGCTTTCGACTATGTCGGGGTGGTCCTTGAGATCCTTCCGCAGGCGAGCCAGGGCCCCTTCCTTGCTCACGAACTGCACGCCGGTGACCTCCGGCCAGTCGCCGATCTCGGCGCGCAGCTCCTGCGCCGCGCCGGCCTCGTCCTTCAGGAAGGCGATCACCTGCGGCGCGAACACAGCCTTCTCCAACCACTGGAACAGTTCCTCCAGATTCGTAAGAACGCTCAACTCCCCAGCGTTGTCGCCTTCAGACGGTGGCCAGTCGATCTCGATCTTCCCCGAGCGCCAGTCGTCGTGAAGCGCCTGGATCTCGGCGAGGAGGGACTGATCGGCGGCACTCAGCTGAGCTCCAGCCGACGTGGTGGGAGAGGCCGTGACCTGCGCCGGAACGGACGAGGTCACTCCGGCCGAACCCCCACAGCCCGCAACCACAAGGGCGACAGCCGCCAGCAGCGCGGCGAGGCGGATAACGCGACTTGGCTTCATAGATCGCCCATCAGTCGGTCTAATTCCACAGAAGGTTGCGCAGCAGGCCGGCCGCCTCGCCGCGTGTGGCAGGGGTCCACGGGTCCCAACCGAGGCCGAAGTCCGGTACGTCGGAGAGCACGCCGTCGATGTCTGCCCGGCTCATGGCCCGGGCGTGGGTGGGATCGAAGTCGCCCAAGGTCGGGTGGAACTCGGGCGGCAGCCAGGAGGCCAGTCATGCGTGTAATTATGGAGTGTAGTCACTTGATTTGCAAGATTAGAGCGCCGGGTTAGAGCTCACACTGTTTTGCACAAAACCGTTTTGTCATGTACGATTTATTTAGAAACAGAATCGCCCTCCCGATCTCCGGCCAGACAGGCGGAGACTCGCTCAGCGGGTGGGCACGATCATGAACGCCGACCGCATCATCGTGATGGACCGAG
>CAZDGO010000146.1:0-6073 GCA_964504825.1 uncultured Gaiellales bacterium | reverse complement strand
AACTGACGATGAGGGGAGGGTCTTGCTGAAGAAGCTCGGCATGCCCTTCCGCGAGAGCTAGAAAGGGAGCTCGGGGTATGGCAAAGAAGTCAATGATCGCAAAGGCAAACCGGCCGGCGAAGTTCTCCAGCCGGGCGTACCATCGGTGCAACAGGTGCGGTAGGCCGCGCGGATACTTCCGCAAGTTCGGCTTGTGCCGCATCTGTCTTCGCGAGTTGGCGCACCAGGGCGTAATCCCCGGTGTGACCAAGTCGAGTTGGTAGGGAGGCACGATGGCCCACACTGATTCCATAGCCGACATGCTCACACGCATACGGAACGCCAACAAGGCGTTGCATTCGCATGTGGAGATGCCGGCGTCGAGCATGAAATTCGATCTAGCCGGCATCCTCAAAGATGAGGGCTACATCACAGATTACGCATTGCGGAAGGGCGAGCACTTCGACACGTTGGTCCTCGACTTGAAGTACACCGAGGATCGGCGCCGGGTGATCACTCAACTGAAGCGCATCAGTAAGCCGGGTCGTCGCATCTATGCCAAGAAAGACAAGCTGCCCAAGGTCCTCGGGGGCCTCGGCGTGGCGGTCATCTCCACCTCCAGCGGTCTGATGACCGCTAGGCAGGCGCAGCGGCTGGGTGTTGGCGGCGAAGTCGTCTGCTTCGTCTGGTAGGGCCATGTCTAGGATTGGAAAAGCACCCATATCAGTTCCATCCGGCGTCGAAATAACTATCGATAGCAACGTGGTGGCCGTGAAAGGGCCGAAGGGTCAGCTCGCCGCCGCGCTCAGCCCTGAGATCATCGTGTCTCTTTCAGACGGCGTGATCTCTGTCTCGCGTCCGAGCGACGCCGGTCGCCATCGGGCACTGCACGGGCTCAGCCGCAGCCTCGTGGCCAATATGGTCATCGGAGTCACCTCCGGTTTCGAGAAGCGACTGGATATCGTCGGCGTCGGCTATCGCGCCATCTTGAAAGGGCAGGATCTGGAGATCCAGGCGGGCTTCTCGCACCCTGTGGTCGTGTCTCCGCCCGAGAACATCGAGTTCGAGGTGCCGGTACCGACGCAGGTCGTAGTGAGAGGCATCGACAAACAGCAGGTAGGCCAGATCGCGGCGAATATCCGAGCGATCCGGAAGCCGGAGCCCTACAAGGGCAAGGGCATCCGCTACCAGGGCGAGGTCGTACGCCGCAAGGTTGGCAAGCGGGCCTAGGAGAGGGTGAGTCGAGCACAATGAGCACCAATGAAAAAAGGAAGCGGGCCGCAGCGCGTCGGGCGACGCGGGTGCGCAGCAAGGTGCGGGGCACGCCAGAACGGCCGCGACTCTCGGTATTCCGGTCGAATCGCGGCATCTGGGCTCAGATCGTCGACGATTTAGACGGACGTACTCTGGCAGCCGCCGGTGTTGTGCACGTGGAGCATGAAGGCGTTGCGAAGAAGGATGTGGCCGCTAAGGTGGGCGCGTTGCTGGCCGAGCGGGCCAAAGCCGCGGGCATCGAGAAGGTCGTATTCGACCGCGGCTCCTATCTCTACCACGGTCGGGTAAAGTCCCTGGCCGACGGCGCCCGCGAGGGCGGCCTGGACTTCTAGGAAAAGAGGAAAGGCTGTGGCACAGATAAAGGCTGATGCACTGAACCTCACGGAGAACGTGATCGAGATCAACCGGGTCGCCAAGGTGGTCAAGGGCGGCCGGCGTTTCTCCTTCACGGCTCTCGTGGCGGTCGGTGACGGCGTGAACGTCGTCGGCGTGGGCTATGGGAAGGCCAAAGAAGTACCTTTGGCGATCCAGAAGGCCATCGAGGACGCGAAGAAGAACCTGTTTGTGGTTCCGAAGCACGGGTCCACCATCACACATGAGATCACGGGCCGCTTTGGTGCGGGCCGGGTGCTGTTGCGTCCCGCATCGCCCGGTACGGGCGTCATCGCCGGGGGTGGCGTTCGCGCCGTCCTTGAGCTGGGCGGGGTGCATGATGTGCTGACCAAATGCCTGGGTACCACCAACCCCATCAACATGGTGCGGGCGGCCGAGGCGGGACTGCGTGGTCTGCGCCGGCCCGAAGAGATCGCCGCGCTGAGGGGCAAGACGGTTCGCGAGGTGCTGGGTGTCGAGAAACCCGCGGTGGCGGGTGCAGAGACCGCGGGAGCTTAGGACCATGCTGAAGATCACCCAGGTGAAGAGCGCCATCGGGCGCAAACAGAACCACAAGGACACGCTCCGCGCCCTGGGCATCTCGCGCATGGGTCAGACTGTGTACCAAGACGACAACCCAGTGATCCGCGGCATGGTGCACAAGGTTTGCTACATGCTTGCGGTCGCCGAAGTCGACGTGAAGAGCGAGGACTAGATCATGGCCGACATCTTCCTACACGATCTGCGGCCCACCGAGGGTTCCCGCAAGAAGAAGAAGCGCGTGGGGCGCGGTGAGGGCTCCGGAGTGGGCAAGACCTCCGGGCGTGGCCACAAGGGCTCTAAGGCCCGAGCCGGCGGGAACATCTCGCCGACCTACGAAGGCGGCCAGATGCCGCTGCACATGCGGCTGCCTAAGCTGCGCGGGCCGTCGGCCAAGACCTCTATGCCGATCGGGCCTTTCCGTACCTACATGACCCCGGTGAACCTGTCCCGGTTGGTCGGTTTCGCGGCCGGCGACGTGGTCTCTTTGCAATCCCTGGTCGAGAAGGGCATCATCAAGAAATCGAGCGAGCGGGTGAAGATCCTCGCCGGGGGTGACCTCGACCAGGCGCTTACCATCCAAGCTCACGGCTTCAGCGCCGCCGCCCGGACCAAGATCGAGTCGGCCGGCGGCACGGTGGAAGTGCTCTAAGCCGAGGTCCCGCCGGTCTTCACCGCTACATCACGGGAGAACGCCCGATGCTGCAATCCCTACTGAACGCTTGGAAGCTGCCGGACCTCCGGAGGCGACTCCTCTTCACGGCGTTCATCATCGCTGTCTACCGGCTGGGGGCGTTCGTCCCTGTTCCGGGCATCGACCTTGAGGCCATTCAAGATCTCGTCGCTTCGGGCGGCGTCTTCGCCTTCCTGGACCTCTTCGCGGGCGGCGCCCTCCAACGTGTGGCGGTATTCGCCTTGGGCATCATGCCCTACATCACCGCGCAGATCATCTTCCAGCTGCTGACCGTGGTGATTCCGCAACTCGAGGCGCTGGCCAAAGAGGGTGAGTCGGGGCAGAAGAAGATCAACCAGTACGTGCGCTACCTGACGGTAGTGCTGGCCTTGATCCAGTCGGTAGGGTACGTGTTCCTATTCCGGACGCAGGGTGCCTTCCCACCCGACAACCCACTTACGCCGATGAAGGCCTACCTCATCGTGCTTACGCTGACTGTAGGCACCGCCCTCATCATGTGGCTGGGTGAGCTCATCACCCAGCGAGGCATCGGCAACGGCATCTCTCTGATCATTTTCTCGAGCATCGTCGCGGGGCTGCCCGGCGGACTGTACAAGATGTTCACCACCATGAACCCACTGGAATGGATCTTCATGGCCGTCTTGGCGCTGGCCGTGATCGCCGCGATCGTGCTCATCCAAGAGGGGCAGCGGCGCATCCCCATCCAGTACGCGAAGCGCGTAGTGGGCCGCAAGATGTACGGCGGACAGAGTACCTACCTGCCGCTGCGCGTCAACATGGCGGGTGTCATCCCGGTCATCTTTGCTTCGTCGTTGCTGCTGTTCCCGGTCACCCTGGCCCAGATGGTGCCCTGGAGCTGGGCCCGCACGCTGGCGAATGTACTTGGCCCGAGTTCCTGGTGGTATCCACTGTTCGAGGTAGTCCTGATCGTCGTCATGACGTTCTTCTACACCGCCGTTCAGTTCAATCCCCTCGACCAGGCGGAGAACCTGAAGAAGTATGGGGGTTTCATCCCGGGCATCCGTCCCGGCCGTCCCACGGCGCAATACCTCGATCGCGTGCTGACCCGCATCACACTTCCGGGCGCGTTCTTCTTGGCGGCCGTAGCTGTCCTACCCTCCATTCTTATTCGAGTGCTGGGAGTGCCATTCTTCTTCGGTGGCACCTCATTGCTCATCGTCGTGGGGGTTGCTCTTGACACCATGAAGCAGATGGAATCGCAGTTGTTGATGCGGCATTACGAAGGTTTCCTGAAGTAGATTGTGAAAGGGGACGAGGCGTGGCGCAGTTCGATCTGATCCTGCTCGGCCCTCCGGGGGCAGGCAAGGGCACTCAGGCCGGCCGGATCGTGGAGGAGTACGGCATCCCGCACATATCGACCGGCGATATCCTTCGCGGTGCGGTCAAGAACCAGACGGCTATGGGGCTTGAAGCCAAGCGGTATATGGATGCGGGCGAGTTGGTGCCCGATTCGGTGGTCATCGGCATCGTCAAGGATCGCCTGCAGGAGCCCGACACGGGCGCCGGGTTCCTCGTGGACGGCTTTCCCCGAACCATCCCTCAGGCCGAGGCGCTCGACGCCAGCCTGGAGACCATCGGCCGCGGCGTGTCGAAGGCCGTGGCCATCTTGGTTGACGAAAAGGACCTCATCAAGCGTCTCACCGGCCGGCGGGTCTGTCGCGACTGCCAGACGCCTTTCCACATGGTTTTCAATACTCCGAGGACAGAAGGGGTATGCGACAAGTGCGGCGGAGAATTGTACCAACGCGACGACGACAGCGAGGCCACGGTTCGCAATCGCTTGTGCGTGTACAACCAGCAGACCGAGCCGCTCATCGCCTACTACGACGCACAGGGGGTCTTGGCACGCATCGATGGCGAGAAGGAGCCCGACGCTGTGTATCGAGACATCCGCGAAGCAATCGGCCGGCCATAGCTTGGGCTTCCCGCAGCTTCGATTGGGCGGCTGAGGTGGGCGGGTGATCATTCGCAAATCTCCCGCGGAGCTCGACCGTATGGCGCGCGCCGGCCGTGTCGTGCAGGGGTGCCTGCACATGCTGGCGGAAGCGGCCAAGCCCGGCGTGACCACAGAGGCGCTCGACCACCTGGCCGAAGACTACATACGCGGGCACGGGGGGATTCCCACGTTCAAGGGCTATCGGGACTTCCCAGGGTCCATATGCGCGTCGCTCAACAATATGGTCGTGCACGGCATCCCGGACGACACCAGTCTGGTCGATGGCGACATCCTCGGCCTCGATGTGGGTGTCACTCTCGACGAGTTCGTGGCCGACGCTGCCCTCACCGTGGGTATCGGCCGGATCTCAGCCGAAGCTCAGGCGCTCATGGACGCCACGAGGGCATCTCTGGGTAAAGCCGTAGAGCAGTGCGTGGTCGGCAATCGGATCGGGGACATCTCCTATGCGGTCCAGTCATATGTGGAGGCTCGGGGCTATTCGGTCGTGCGGTCTCTTGTCGGTCACGGTGTCGGCCGGGATATGCACGAGGATCCTCAAGTGCCGAACTTCGGTCCTGCTGGTCGCGGCCCCCGCCTGACCGAGGGCACTGTGTTGGCGATAGAGCCGATGATCAACCTTGGCGGGCATGACGTATACGTCGGTTCCGACAGGTGGGCCATCTACACGACTGACGGTAGCCTCTCGGCTCACTTCGAACACACGGTGGCGGTCACTGCGGCCGGCCCTCGGGTGCTCACTGGTTCATGATGAAGAACTACAGAGACGGGGGCTCCCCGAGCGGAGCGTGTGCTAACATAAGCGGTCGTTGTCTGTGAGAGGGAGAGGTGTATCGCCAGGCGTGACGCCCAAAGAAGATGCCATAGAGTTCGAGGGTGAGGTCATCGAGGCCCTACCCAACACCATGTTCCGTGTGAAACTGGAGAACGACCACGAAGTTCTCGCGCACATCTCGGGCAAGATGCGGATGAACTACATCCGGATTCTCCCGGGAGATCGCGTTAAAGTGGAATTGTCCCCGTACGACCTGAAGCGCGGTCGCATAACGTACCGCTTCAAGTAGCTCTAAGAGACAATCGGCTCCCGATAGCCCGGGGGCTGTAGTGAGGTCCCGTGCGGGCCGGCCGGGGAAGTCCTCGGGGCGCGGCTGCCAAAGAGGTCCGTGGGGACATAGACGTCTATTGAACGGCGGGAGCCGGTGCCGCTGCGGCGCGTCCGGCGAGAGCGAGAGGTCGGG
>CAZDGO010000145.1:0-6106 GCA_964504825.1 uncultured Gaiellales bacterium | reverse complement strand
GGCATGTTGATGCTCACTACCGACATGGAGGCGTGAATGCCGTCCTCGATGATCTTGAGGTTCTCGGCGATGTGCTCCCGCTTGCCTATGCCGTAGACGACCGTGGAGAGGCCCACGGCGAGGTAGGGGGCCACAGGGGTGTTGACGGGGGCGGTCCAGGCGGCGGTGCGGGCGTTCGCCGGCGCCGCGCCGGTCTCCGAGGCAGCGCCCCGCTTTGCCACTTTGTCCTCGCTCTTCTTCTTGCGGTCGGCCATGGTCCTCACCCCCGATGTCAATCTGCGCCTGCGACCGGGTGGTCGCAGGCGCGGGTTCGAGGTCCGAATCGTAATCGGGATTCGACGCTATGGCGGATCGACTACTCGACGTCGGGCTGCACCTGCCCCTTGATGCTGAGGATGGCGGGTTCACGCCGGGAACGGGCCACCAGCCCGAAGATCAGACCGATGATCACGAACGCGAGCAGGGTGTAGGGCATCCACTTGGACGGCGACGGCGGCACCGGGTAGACGGAGCCTTTGAACGCATAGGCCGTGAGGATGAGCCCGATGATCGGGATGATGATCCGGGCCGGCCAGATCCCGTTCCACTTGAGAGTGAAGCCGGCTATGGACATCACGAAGTAGACGAAGATCAGGGCCAGACCGCCGGTACCTCCGCCGAAGCTGAACCCGACGATGGCATCCCAACCGTAGAAGTAGGTGAACAGGATGTAGACGAGCCCCGCAAAGGACATGAAGAAGATGGCGTTGTGCGGGGTCTTGTGCTTCGGGTGGGTCTTGCCGAACCAGCGAGGCATGAGGCCGTCTCGGCCGAGGGCGTACAACATGCGGGTCGCAGTGACACTCACGGCCACCGCTCCGGCGATCGCGTCCACGATCGCGGCGATGCTGAGCACATCGACCAGCCAGGTGCCTCCGTACTTGGCGCCCATCGTGAAGAGAGGCGTGGGGTCCGTCGGCCAGACTTCGTTCGCATCCTTCAGCCCGTAGCTGATCGCCTCGGCGTACACCACGATGACGAAGTAGGCGATGATGATGCCTACCGCCGCCAACACAGTGAGGGCGATCACCCGCCGGGCGTCCTTGGTCTCTTCAGACAGCACGGCCGACGCTTCGAAGCCTGAGAACATCAGGAACGCGAAGATGAGACCGAACCACACTCCCGACAGCCCGCCGGTGGCTGAAGAGGGCATAAAGAACTTGATGCTGTTGCCTTCGGCGCCGCCCCTGATGATCACGTAGAGTGCGAAGATCAGGATCACACCGGACGCAATGAATACGATCCACAGCTGTATGCGGGTGGCGAACCGGATGTCGATGTACTGCACGATGGATGAAAGTATGAGAATACCGAGGGCGAACGGTAACCACGGAACGTTGATGTTGTGGCTGGCGAAAGTGCCCTGGACGAACGCTCCGAGACCGGGCAGGATGCCGACGGTCAAGAAGAAAGCGCCCAGAAAGTAGATCCAGCCCACCATAAAGCCGGGGAACGGACCCGCGGTACGGCTAATGTATTCGTACATGGAGCCCGCATGCGGATACTGGCGCGCGAACTGAGCCACGACGAGGCCGATGCACAAGACCCCGATCCCGCCGAGCAGCATGGCGAGAGGTGTGGCCGCGCCGGCGCCCATGGCCACCAGTGGTGTGAGGTAGGCGACGCCCATCACCGGAACGACGAACCCCAGTGATTGGGCCACCGCGTCGGACATGCCTAGGCGGCCACCAGCCAGCTTAGAATGGACGTCTACGTGGATCTGTTCAGGATTGGATGACAATGATTCCCCCTTTCGTCTGTGGCACTCTGGTCTGCACGATGACCGGTGACGATGGCTACCTTACCGGACAGCTTCATGCGCCGGCGAACATCGCGTCCATGTCGGCTTCAGGCACGTCGAAGACGAGGCCGCTGGGCGACACCGGCTCGGTTGTCATGAACGCCGGGAGCCTGTCGTCGGCGGTTGTGAAACCGGCCCGACGGTTGAAGTCCCGCTCCTGCATGACCACTTTGGTGCCCAAAGCGATCAGGTAGTCCTCTCCGAGCGACTGGCCGAGGACCGCTCCGGCTGCTTGGATCAGCATGGCCGGCATGGTCGCCATGTTGTCCAGGCAGGCCAGCGACGGGAAGAGGCAGAGGCCGAGAGTATCCACCGCCGCGAACCAGGCCTGCAGGAACTGCGACATCTGCGCCTGTCCCTCCGGTGCGCTCGGGTTGTAGTCGGGCATGGTCGGGCTGGGAAGGGCGTTGCCGCAGGTGTGATCGGCGCCCATGGGGCTGGTCGCATACGTGACGCCCGTGCCCTTCAGCACCCGCGGTTCCCAGGCAGCCATGCCTTGACCTTTCACCGCCGGAATGCGGGCCGCACCCAGCTTCGTGCCCGTGGCCACGCAGCCGTTGGCGATCAGCTTCGACTGCTCGGCGCCCTGGAGTATGCCCTCCACCAGAGTGTATGCGGCCTCTCCGTCAGCCCACGGCAGCACACCGTTCTCCATGGCCACGCCGATCGCGGCCCCTACTTCCATGGTGTCGAGACCCAGGTCGTCGCACAGCCGGTCGAGGCGGGCGAGCTGGTCGAGATCGGAGATGCCGCAGTTGGAACCCAGAAGGCCCAGGGTCTCGAACTCGAACCCCGAGGTGATCATGTTGCCGGCTTCGTCGGTGTATACCTGCGAGCAGTTGACGATGCAGCCGGTCATGCACCGGTGGATGGTCTTCGCGTTCGGCCGCGAGGTCATGATGCCGTTCATGGTCTCGCCGCTGATGGAGTCGGCGCCGTCGAAGGATCCGGTCGAGAAGTTGCGCGTGCTGAGACACCCGAGTCCGGCGCTCGCTACGTTGACCAGGAACGGGGTGCCGAGGGCCTCGAGGGCGCCCATGGCTCCGTGGGCGCGGATGCCCTCCGAGAGACCGGATGCCGCCGCCTTTAGTGCCTCTGGGTCGGCGACCTTGGTGCGTCCGGCGCCCTTGTCGTTGATGACAACGGCCTTCAGGTTCTTGGAGCCCATGACCGCGCCGAGACCGCCACGGGAGGCGGTGCGCAGAAGGAATTCGGGAGTGGTGGCTACTACCGCCGCCGCCTTGAGCTGCATCTCGCCGGCCGGTCCACAACAGATGAAGGTGGCGTCGTCGCCGTAGGTGGCGCGCAGGGCGGCCACGGTGTCGTAGCTGCCCAGGCCTTTGAGCTGAGGCGCCGGCTTGACCCGGGCGCCATCGACGTCGACCTCGATGAGGCTGAGCTCGGCTGCGGCGCCGCTGACGGCCACAGCCCTGAGGCCCAAATTGGCCATCTTGCGCGCGGCCTGGCCTCCCGAGTTGGCTTCCTTGATGCCCCCGGTGAGCGGGCTCTTCGCGCCCACAGACAGGCGCCCACTGTTCGGGATGGACGTGCCGGCCAGGATGCCGCCGGCGAAGACGATCAGATTGTCGGGGCCGAGGGGATCGCACTTCGGATCCACCTCCGCCGACACCAGGGCCGAAGTCAATCCGCGGCCACCGAGTCCGGCAAATGCGCCTTCCAGAGGACTGTTCGTGGCGGTCCCGGAGGCAAGGTCGATTCTGAGGATATCCGGCATATGCGTCTCCTAGCTCTGCAGGTCGGCTTCGTTGCGCTTGATGGTGGCCATCAGGGTGTCGACAGCCGCGTCGAAGTATTCGTACGGAGTCGTCAGTGGCGGCATGAGCCGGAAGACGTTGCCGTTCCTGCCGCACACGAACGACACATACCCTTGGTCGAGCATCTGCATCATGAGCCCGAAGATCTTCATGGCGTCGGCGGGTTCCCGGGTCTCCCTGTTCTTCACGATCTCCATGGAGAGATAGAAGCCCTCGCCCCGCACGTCGCCGATCACCGCGCTATCCTTCGCGGCCGCTTTCATCTTGGCCAGCATCTTGGCGCCTACCTCAGCCGCTCTCCCCATCAGGTTGTCCTGGGGATCGGTCATGAGTTCGATGTTGGTGATGCCGACGGCGCAGGAGAGCGCGTTGCCCACGAAGGTGGCTGGCTGTGAACCGGGATCGAGCATCTCTTGGTACTTGGCGTTCATCGTGACGCCGGTAAGCGGTTGGTCGCCGCCGACGCCCTTACCCCAAATCACGATGTCGGGAGTGACGCCGTAATGCTCGATGGCCCACATCTTACCGCTGCGGCCGAAGCCGCACTGGATCTCATCCACGACCATGAGCGCGCCCGACTTGTCGCACATCTCTCGTATCATTGGGTAGAACTCTTTCGGCGGGATCAGGTAACCACCCTCGCCTTGGAAGGTCTCGACGATGACAGCCGCCGGTTCGTAGACCCCGGTGTAGGGGCCGTTGAGAATCGAATCGCCGTACTTGGCGCAGGCGATACCGCAGCTTGGGTAGTCAAGACCGGCGAAGCAGCGGTAGCAGTAGGCGTAGGGAAGAAAGGTCACACCGGGCATGAGGGGCCCGAAGCCTGTGCGGTAGTGAGCCGAGGTGGTGAGGGCCAGCGAGCCGTTGTATACGCCGTGGTAGGCACCCTGGTAGGCGATGATCTCCGGCCTCTTGGTGACATACTTCGCGTACTTAATCGCGATCTCGACGGCGGCCGACCCGCTCGTGGCGAAGCAGGTGAAGCAGTTGTTCTTCAACGTGCCCGGCATGATGCCGGCGAGCTTCTTGGCCAGCTCGATCTCCGGCCCGTTCGGCATGTCGAGCGTGTGCATTAGCTTGGGAGCCTGCTCGATGATGGTCTGCACCACTCTGGGGTGGGTGTGACCGGTGTTGTTGACGCCGAGGCCGCCGGTCAGGTCGACGAAGACGTTACCGTCGGGGTCCTTGATGGTGGCGCCCAGTGCCGACTCCCAGACGAAGGGAAGGTATACCCCGCCCACACGCGTCGGGCTCTCGTACTTCATTGCCTCGTCCCACATCTTCTTGGTCTTGGGGCCGGGCACCGACTTGGTGACGATCTTCGGAGCGTCCGGGTAGTTCAGTTCGGACAGTTCGCCCTCGGAGATCATAGTTATTTTCGCGGGCGCTTTCTTCGCTGGGGTCTTCTTCGTTGCCATGTGCTCCTCCTGGACTGTCGGTTGCTCGACGGTGATCTGACGCGTTGGGTGCGGATCGTCGCGGTGAGTCGCCAACGTTATGGGGCGACGGGCGCCGTCACGGCGCGTGAGGCTGACGTTCCCGCAAGAACGAGGGGTGCGGGCGCGCGCAGAGTAACGACGTCCCGACGTGGTCTGCTCGACCAGAAGAGCGATCCCCCAGATCCCCCATCATGCATCCTCCGCATGCGTTCGCTATCCGGTTAGCGAACAAGTACGCTACACGATATGATGATATAGGTCGTCTGTCAAGGTCAAAAGGGGGTGACGTCCGTGGGTGCAGTTCCCACGCCGTCCGGCAGCAGTCCGGTCAGTGGTAGGCCTGGTGACCTGCCGCCGGGGGCTCTTGCGCTGCTGGAAGCGGCCAAACGCCTGCTCATGGATCGCGGTTTCGACGCCCTGCGCCTGGAGGCCATCGCCCGCGAGGCCGGGGTCAACAAAGCCATGATCCGCTACTACTTCGGCGACAAAGCGGGGCTAGTGGCCGCTCTGGTCGATCTGCTCCTGCACGACGCCACCGAGGCGCTGGTGGCGTCGGCCGAAGCCCTGCCTCGGGGCGACGCTCGGGTGCACACGCACGTGGTGGGCACCCGCCGGATGATGGAGGCCCCGGAGTTCATGGCCTTCTTCGACGTCGTGCCGCACGCCTTGCGCGATGAGGAGTTGCGGCTGCGCATCGCCGACCTGTATGTCTGGTATCGCGAGATGAACATCCGCTGCCTTGGCGGGGACGACCCATCTCCCCCCAGTACTGCCCAAGGCGCCATGCCTCGCTCCGCCGCCGTGGCCTCCCTCTTCGTGGCCGCCATCGACGGTCTGGCCATCCAGGCGGCGCTGGCTCCGAACGGCTTCGATCTGGGAGCCTGCTTGGAGGCCCTCGAGGAGGCGATGCGGTCGCTACTCGACGGGCATGCCGGCGGGCACGATGTGGACGGGGTCGTGACGCCATCCGCCGGCGCCTGATCGTGCGCACGCTGGGGCTGATAGTCAACCCGGTGGCCGGCATCGGCGGCGCGGTGGCTTTGAAGGGCAGC
>CAZDGO010000144.1:0-6115 GCA_964504825.1 uncultured Gaiellales bacterium | reverse complement strand
CACCAAGGACGAGGCGGCCACTTCGGCCTACGACCCCGAAGGCATCGTGCAGATGGCGATCCGGGCCATCAAGGAGAACGTGCCCCAACTTACCGTCATCGCCGATGTCTGTCTGTGTGAATACATGAGTCACGGCCACTGCGGCGTCGTACGCGAAGACGGCTGCGTCGACAACGACCTGAGTGTCGAGCTTCTGGCCAAGACCGCCCTCAGCTACGCGGAGGCGGGCGTCGATGTGGTAGCGCCGTCGGACATGATGGACGGACGCATCAGCGCCATCCGGTCCGCCCTCGACCACGAGGACCACCAGGACGTGCCCATCTTCTCCTACAGCACCAAGTACGCCTCGAGTTTCTACGGGCCCTTCCGCGAGGCGGCCGAGTCGCCTCCCCAGTTCGGTGACCGCACGTCGTATCAGATGGACCCCGCGAACACCGATGAGGGAGTGCGCGAGGCCATCATGGACATCGAGGAAGGCGCCGACATGGTGATGGTCAAGCCGGCTCTGCCGTACCTCGACCTGATCTACCGCATCAAGACCGAGACCCGGTTCCCGGTGGCCGCCTATAACGTGAGCGGCGAGTACGCCATGCTCAAGGCGGCGGCAGCCAATGGCTGGCTCGACGAGAAGGCTGTGGTGATGGAGACCCTGCTGGCCATCAAACGCGCCGGAGCCGACATCATCATCACCTATCACGCCAAGGATGCCGCCCGTTGGCTGGCTGAGCGCATGCCCGTCCAGGTCCCGGGCGGCCTACATCCGGAGGGACGATGAGCGGCGGGAACGAATGCGCGGCCGACATCGCGCCGGTCGCAGAAGCCACCGCGTTCGACGTCGTGATCTCGGAATGCGCGGCCGACATCGCGCCGCAGGAGACCGCCACTGACGACGCGCCGGTCGCGTACCTGCCCAAGCTCATCGCCTGGGAGGTCACCCGTTCGTGCAACCTGTCCTGCAGGCACTGCCGGGCCTCCGCGGAGAAAGGGCCGTACCCGGGCGAGCTCACCCTAGAGCAGGGCAAGGCTCTTCTGGACGACATCGCCTCCTTCGCCAACCCGGTCATGATCTTCACGGGGGGCGATCCCCTCATGCGGGCCGATATCTTCGAACTTGTCGAGCATGCCATCAAAGGCTGCGGCCTGCGGGCGGTGATGTCGCCCAACGGCACCCTGGTGACTCCCGAGATAGCCCGCAAGATGAAAGAGGTGGGCATCCCGCGTATCTCTATCTCCATCGACTTCCCTTCGGCTCAGAAGCACGACGACTTCCGCGGAGTGCCGGGAGCTTTCGAAGGAGCAGTGCGCGGCGTGCGTACGGCCATCGAGGCTGGGGTGCAGGTACAGATCAACTCCACCATCACCAAGCTGAACGTGGACTATCTCGACGACCTGCTGGCTCTGGCCAAGGATCTGGGAGCGGTGGCATTCCACCCCTTCCTGCTGGTGCCGACGGGTCGAGGGAAAGCGCTGGGGCCGGAAGAGCTCCCGCCCGAAGACTACGAGCGCACGCTGAACTGGGTCTACGATCGTCAGAAGACCTCCGAGATCTTCTTCAAGCCCACCGATGCTCCTCACTACCACCGCATCATGCGGCAACGGGCGAAAGCCGATGGCACCGACCTGCGGGAGTTCAAGATGCATCCCCATTCGCATGCGGCTATGGCCGGCGGGGTGGGCAAAGGGCACGGTCACGGCGACATGGACAGCCATTCCAAAGGCTGCCTGGCCGGCACCGGCTTCTGCTTCATCAGCCACCTTGGGCAGGTGCAGCCCTGCGGCTACTTCGACGTCGTGGCGGGCGACGTGAAGCAGGAGAAGTTCTCTGAGATCTGGCGCAGTTCGCCACTTTTCCAGGACCTGCGCGATGTCTCAAAGCTGAAGGGAAAGTGCGGCATCTGCGAGTATCGGCGGGTATGCGGCGGTTGTCGGGCGCGGGCGTACGAAGTCTCGGGCGACTACCTGGCTGAGGAGCCCTATTGCATCTACGAGCCCGAAAAGCGTGGCTGCTGAATGCGCTTCTGGGTGGTCCAGGCGATCATCGGCGGTACTCTCAGATGCAAATCGCGGTAAAATGCGCTGATAGCCTTGTCTCGGGGGGTGGAGAATGATAAGGGAAGCGATGAAGAGGCTCGCGAACAAAGGTAGCCGACCGACGGGTCGTCGCGGAAGGAGCGTGTCCGCGCGTGCTGGGCGCCATGCCACGGTTGTTGCTCTGGTGGCGGTCTTGCTGGCCCTTGCCCTCGTCGTCGGAGCGGCAGCCGAACCTGTCGTCGGCGAGACCCCGCCGTCGGGTTCCACCGGTGGAGCCACCGCGGGTGAATTGGGCGGGCCGGCCGGGGAGACCACCACCACCCTGCCGACTGAGACCACTACCACCCTGCCGACTGAGACCACTACCACCCTGCCGACTGAGACCACTACCACAACACTCATCGGCGAGACCGTCGTCACGGTCCCGGCCAGCTCGACCACCACGACCACCACGACCGTTCTCCGTACCCGTATCACCTTGCCCCCGTCGACGTCCCCCCAGATCCTCGAGCGGCTTCGGCAACTTGAATTGCTGTCAGGCACGATCTTGGCAAAGCAGATGGAGGTCTACCGGGCGGCGATCGAGCTTGACGCCATCGATGAGGACCTGTCGCGCACGATCGAGGAATACAACTACCGAGTGCTGACTCTCGAAGAAGCGAAGCAGAACGTGGCTCGACTGCAGCGGGAACTCTCTCTATCCCACGGGGAGCTCGCAAGCGCTGTCACGGCTTTCCAGGAGCGGTTGGTCGGCGCGTATAAGAGCGATACGTCGGCTCTCGAGGTGATTCTCGACACTACCGACATGTCCGACTTCATCCGCCGGCTCGGCCTGCTGATGAGGGTCGTGAAGAGTGACCACGAGCGAGTGGATGAAGTCAACGCGTTGCGGGCCCGCGCCGATCGCCTCCTTGATGAACTCTCGCCCCAGATCTACGAGGTGACCACGGCCTCGGCGCTTCTGGGGGAGCAGAAGAAGCTCGTGGAGGACAAGCTGGCCGTCCGTCAGGCGTATGTCGATCAACTCAGCGCCGAGATCCGTGACTTGGTTGGGCAGCAGCGGCAGACCGCGGGCGACGTGGTTCCTACGGGCTTCGATGTGGGCGCCTTCCTGGTCGGCAACGGGAACGCGGTGGTCAAGACGGCCCTCCGCTACCTCGGCATACCTTATCTGTGGGGCGGCGCCAGCCCGGTTACGGGTTTCGACTGCTCGGGGTTGGTGCAGTATGTGTTCATGCAGAACGGCATGTACGTGCCGCACTACTCCGGGTATCAGGCTCAGATGGGCTTCGAAGTGCCCCGCGACGCGGTTCAGCCGGGAGATTTGGTCTTCTTCGGCAACCCTGTGCATCACGTCGGCATCTACATGGGCGATGACCTCTTCGTTCACGCGCCGCGCACGGGCGACGTCGTGAAGGTCAGTCGGCTGTCTGACCGCGCCGACGTGTCCTACATTCGCCGGGTCGCCTTCCTCAGCGGGGATCCCGCTCTTACCGCGTCACAGTAGACCGCGGCGGCGGGCGCCGCGGCGGGGGTAACTCGAGTCTACGCGTGGCCATGATGGGGCGACCGGTCGCCTGCCTGCGGCCGTGTTACTCTTGTTACATGGCTTCTTGGCCTCAGACGTACGTTATCGATACTAACGCGCTGCTCAACGACCCGGATGTCATCCACTCGTTCTCGGGCGCTGAGGTCGTCGTGCCCGCCGTGGTGCTCAGGGAGCTTGATGACCTCAAGCGCAAGCGCACCGACGCCCGCGTGCGCTTCCACGGGCGCAAAGCTACGCGTGTGCTATTTGACGCGTCTCGAAATGGGCGGCTCATGGATGGGGTGCTTCTGCCCAACGGCGCCACACTGCGCGTGGACGCGACCGAGCACTTCGACGACCCGCCCGCCGATCTCGATCTGTCGCGTGCCGACGACATCATCCTGGCTCTGGCGCACTCCTACCAGCGCCGACTCGGGTCGCATGCCACCGTTGTCAGCAACGACTTGAACATGCTGCTCCGAGCCGAGGGCATCGGACTCGACACCTACCGGTTCGAGGGCAAGCTCGAACATATCCAGCATACCCGCCGCACGCCGATGGAGTGGTTCCGCGATACGTGGTTCACGGTCCTGCTCGAAGTACTGGTGATCGTGCTCGCGTTCTCTACCGGATACCTCTACGTTACCCGTCCGGTTGACACTCTGGGTCGGTCGTTGACGGGCATAGACGCGGTCACGCTCAGGGGTCTGGGGGTCGATCCTAAAGTGCTGGAGCAGTACTACCTTGATCGGCTGGACCAGAACCCCAATGACTTCGACAGCCTCGTCAACTTGGGCAATCTGGTCTTCGATGACGGGCGCAGGTTCGTCGAAGCAGTCGATTACTATCGTCGTGCGCTCGCCATCAAACCCAACGATCCAAATGTGCGCACCAACATGGGGATCGCCCTGCTGGGCCTGGGACGCCGGCACGAGGCCATCCAGGCGTTCCAGCAGGCCATCGCCGATCAGCCGGATCACGCACTTGCCCATTTCGATCTGGGCGTGGCGCTTGCACAGCAGGGCGACGTCCAGCCCGCTATCGACGAGCTGAAGACCTCACTGAGCCTTATGGCCCAGGGCGGCGTGGGGGTGCCCGTGGGCGACGCACAGATACTCATCAACAGGCTTACTAAGGCTCTGCCGACCACCTCTATCTCGGTCTCCCAGAAGTAGACGCGCGGCGGCTCGAGGTGCTAGCATACGGACACTTCGTGGCCGGGGGGGCGCGTAGCCGTAGCGGGCCACCCGGTACGTCGTCTGTCCGAAGCTCGAGCGGGGGGAACGCGTGGGTCTGAGTCGACGCATCGTGTGGATAGCTCTCTCAGGGCTGATGCTCCTCGTGGTTGTGACTGCCCTGGGCTTTCGGGAGACATCCAAGCCCGCATTCTGCTCCAGTTGCCACATCATCGAACCGTTTACTCAGACGTGGCAGGCTTCTGATCATGCCGCCAACGGTGTGACCTGCACCGATTGTCACTTCGAACCCGGGGCGATCGGCTACACCAAGGGCAAGTTCTACTCGTTCCTCAAGCTCACGCAGTTCGCCGCCGGCCAGACCGAGAAGAAGCCCGAAGCCGCCAGGCTGCTTCTTCGTTCCGCCTGCCTCCAGTGCCACGAGTACGTCCGAAACCCGGCCGATCCGCGCTACCCTCAGAACATCGTGGTGCAGGGCATCACCTTCCCCCACGATTACCACCTGAACACGGCCAACCTGACCTGTGCCGATTGCCATAGCGGCATCGTGCACGGCGCCGTTCTCGTGGGCGCCGACAAGCCACAGGCCGCCGCCGACCCTGTGTTCTGCAACAAGTGCCACACCGGCGATATCGCCCCGATCCTCTTCCTTCCCATAGTGCCCGCCGGACGCGAACATCCGGGAGCGCCCAAGCTCGATGTGAACGTGTGGCGCAACATCCACTGGCGCATGGCCGGCGGGCCGGCGGTCATCGACGGGGTGGCCTACGACAAGATCCAGCCCGAGACGTGCGCGGCCTGCCACCAGGATCCCACTGTGGCCAAGGCGTGCAAGGGCTGCCACTTCGCCCGAGTGCCGGAATTCGCTGCCTCCCCGAAGGCGGAGCGGGCGAGCTTCGTGCCCATGGTGCTCTTCTTCTATCTGTTCGGTCTCTTCATGGTGGCGGCGGTTCTGCGCGGAAAGGACAAGGAGCGCTTCTTCTCATCGCGTGTCCTGCGGGCCATCGCCATTCTTGTGGTGATCTCTGATGCGTACGTCGTGTATCTGATCGTGTCCGACGTGCTCGTGCAGAAGACGGGCCAACACGAGATAGGCCCCACCACCGTGTGGACAAGCTATCTGCTTCTGAGCATCGCCTTGTTGGCCTTCCTCTTGTTCGAGGGCGGCCTTCTGCCTAACCCACTGCGCTCCGTAAAGCTGCCCAAGACCGAAGACGACCGCTTCCTCGTGCCGAAGCCGATCCGGCGTCTCGGGACCAGGCGCTCGGAGAACGCCTCCTCCCCGGAGACCGGTGACGCCACCCCCCCTAGTGACGCCACTCCTCCCGCCCACACCTCCACCCCCCCCGAGGACCCCCGT
>CAZDGO010000143.1:0-6134 GCA_964504825.1 uncultured Gaiellales bacterium | reverse complement strand
CGACGAGATCGTGCGCTACGTCCGCTTCGACGGCTGGCAGAGCACCCACGCCGGCGAGCGCGAGGTGAAACAGGCGCTGCGGCGCACACTGCTGAAGTACCGGCTGCACCAGGATCAGGAGCTCTTCAGGCGGGCGTATGGGTATGTGAGGATGTACTACTGAGCAGGGCGCACACCATTCTGCGATAGTGATGGGGGTTTGCTGTCTGGCTTTCGTTTCTTAGCGTCCTCTCGTATTCGGACGGGCTCAAGCAGCCAAGGCTCGAGTGCCGCCGATGGGGGTTGTAGAAGCCCTCGATGGTCAGCACTCGGACGGGAGAACGCATCATCGTCTTCTCGCTTACCGGCAGAGTCCGTCTGGAGGCTGACGCGTAGTTGAAGCGAGCCTGGGTTGCGGGATTGGCTTTTTGGAAATCATAGGCCTTGCCATGGCTACGATCTACGTCCGTTTCTACGCCGAGCTGGGTGACTTTCTTCCGGCCAAGCTCCGAGGTCGCGAGTTCGCACATGCTTTTCCGGCGGGCGGTGCCGTGAAGGATCTGGTTGAAGGACTGGGTGTTCCGCACACCGAGGTGGATCTCATTCTGGTGAACGGGACGTCAGTCGACCTGGCTCACCACCTTCGAGATGGCGATTGGGTAAGCGTGTATCCGGTTTTCGAGGCACTCGACATCTCGCAAGTTACCCGTATCCGCAGTGAGCCACTGCGGCAGGTGCTGTTTGCCGTCGATGTCCACCTGGGTAAGTTGGCTGGATATCTCCGCCTGGCCGGGTTCGACACCGTCTACCGCAACGACTGGGACGACTCCGACCTAATCGAGACGGCTCTCCGGGAGCACAGGGTGATAGTCACCCGGGACAGGGGACTCCTCAAACGGGCGGCTGTGACTCACGGATACCTGGTGCGCGAGACGATGCCGCGCGCACAGCTGAGCGAGGTGCTGAGTCGTTTCGACCTGTGGGAAGCTTTGCGTCCGCTCAGTCGTTGTTCGGTTTGCAACAGCCTGGTTGAGGCTGTGGATGCCGACATGTTGAAAGGGGCGGTGCCACTCGGAACTACACGCTCCTTCAAGGAGTTCTGGCGCTGTACCGGGTGCGGAAAAGTGTACTGGAGGGGAGCTCACTATGGGTCGCTGGAGACTCTGCTGCGGCGGCCACAAGAGGAGTGAGGGTCAGGCGGGGTCGGTCAAACGCCAGCGTGAATCGTTCCGGTGTGCTGGAGACTGACTTACTTGAGTCAAGCCTCCTCGGATGAGCTGCGTCACGATCAACAGATGGTATAAGACCACCATGCCTCAGGGAAGCTCGCGCATCCGGCTTGCGTCCATCCAGATCATGCAGTTGGGCTGTGCAGGTACGGGGAGTGGGGGCATTTCACGGTAGGCGAAGAGAAGGCTCGATGAAGATGCTGGTGCTGTGTTCGGACGGCTGCCGAGAAGTGAAAGGATGACAAATGAATGAGATCCTGCCGGGAGTTTTCCATTGGACCACCATCCACGAGCGCATCGGCCGGGAGGTGAGTTCCTACTACCTGTCCGGTCCCGAGGGAGCCGCTCTCATCGATCCCCAGGTACCCGACGAGGGCCTCGCGTGGTTCGAGACACGCGAGCCGCCCTGCAACATCCTCCTCACCAATCGCCACCACTACCGCCACAGCGACCGGTTCATCGCCGGCTTCGGAGGCACGGTCTGGTGCCACCGGGCCGGGCTGCACGAGTTCTCTCACGGCGAAGTAGTTCAAGGCTTCGACTTCGGCGACCGGCTGCCGGCGGGCGTCGAAGCCGTGCCGGTGGGCTCGATCTGCCCCGATGAAACGGCGCTTTTCCTCCCTTGGGCGCGGGCGATGGCCGTCGCCGACGGCGTGACTCGTCGTCTCCCCGACGGGCCCTTGAGCTTCGTGCCCGACTTTCTCATGGGCGACGATCCTCCGGCCGTGAAACAAGGGCTGTGCATTGCCTACACTCGGCTGCTCGACCGGGACTTCGATCATCTGCTGCCTGCTCACGGCAGGCCGTGGATCGGTGGCGCTAAGGAGGCGCTGCGGAAGTTCATCGAGGCTCAGACGTCGGAGTGACGACCCCGCAACCTGCCTGCCAGCCTAAGACGAGCCGCTAGGTGCACGCGCACGACCGCCGGCACGGAGCGACCTTCTCCGGCAGCGACACCAACCGTTCATGGTGTCGATCCGTGGGGGGGAACCGACTCCTTGTCAGTTCGCCCGGGCTGCTCCAACTACCGGTCTAGCATCAAGAGCCGCTCCCGGATTCGAGTGCGTGGTAGATTCA
The DNA here is from genome assembly GCA_964504825.1 of uncultured Gaiellales bacterium. Lineage (GTDB taxonomy): Bacteria > Actinomycetota > Thermoleophilia > RBG-16-64-13 > RBG-16-64-13 > JAJZQZ01. The sequence continues at coordinate 3,849 of CAZDGO010000143.1, read as the reverse complement.
TTGGGCGTTGTCTTGTTCATGCCCGAGGGCGGTGCGTACCTTGCCACAGATAGAACCGAATCGATTGTTCTCGCTAGCGTCGGTCGAGGCCGTGGCCTCGGCGCTCGCGGTTCAGTATCGAGAGCTGCTCCTGGAGCGCGAGAGAACCGAGTCGGCCGAGATCGACGCCAGGACTTCATGCGACGACGCCGATCGGGAGGCCATCTCCTCTTGGCATGAAGAAGCGCAGTCTCGAGAGCTTGAGGAGGCGGTGGAACTTGGCAGAGAGGAGAACCTGCCGGCGACCCGTTGTTTCTCTCGCTTCGATCGATTGGAGCCCGAAGCCGCCTACCGAGTCTTGGACAGGTTGGAGAGCATCTTCGAGTATGGGCCGACGCTGTTTACGTCGCGTGCCGGGCTCCCCGGCTTCTTCTCTCACGTCCTTCGTCCAGAGATCCTGGACCTTGTTGTCGGGGTGCTACCGGTATCCGAGGGAGGGAGGATTCTCGACGTGAGCCCGGGTTTGGGCTTTTTGACGGAACGGCTCCTTTCTGGATCTGCTGGAACACGGGCCCACATCTATCCAGTAGGGGAGCCGACGGACGAGAGCACGTGCACGTCAAGAGACTCCGTTCGAACCAACGCTGGCTTCGATGTCGCCGACCTGCAGGGTCGCATGTTGCCTTTGGATCGTGTGACGCGGCTTTCGGGTCGCTCAGCGGAGCTGCTGGGCCAGCTGGATGCAACCTATGACTGTGTGCTCTGCGTGCCACCCAACTGGGCAGAGATCTGCAGCGACCCTCTCGCGTCGCGCTCTTGGAGCAACCTGGTCTTCGACATGCTGGAACGCGTCGCAGGTGGCGGGAGCTTCGCGGCGGTTGTGGCTCCCGAGGTCGTTTTCAACCCCCGCTTCCGACAATTCTTGTCGTCGGGACGGTGTTCCCTGCGCGCGGCCGTCGCGATGGATCTTACCCTCGCCTATGCGACGGCATCTCTGAGGGGGGTCTACCCTGAGTGGCAGCTTCAGGAGGCCCGCGAAAGCGAGGCTGACCTTCGCGACCGAATGAGACGATCCCCGCTCTTTCTGTTTGGCTGGGGTGTCCCCACCGAAACAATGTGGGCAGCTTCCGTTAGGCGACGAAGCGACATCTCCCTCGTCGTCAGCTTTCTTCGTGGTCAAGGCGGCGAGCGCTTGATAGACGCAGGCGAGAAGATGTTGACTGTGAGTCGTGCTCGCTTCTTCGGTCTGGTCGATGCCATTCTCCATCGGCAATGCGCTGATGCCCGATCGTGGAGGACTGTGCCGAAGGGTCCACTGTCATCATGCGCTAAATCAGTTGGTCGCTGCACGGGGGTGCGAGAAACGCACTTGATTCAGGAATCAACGAATGTGTTTGAGGAATCCGTCCTCTTCCTGAATCAGCGGGACTTCTCGCCTGAGCGCCTGTATTTCGGTGATGGGCTTGTGAGGCCCAGAGTGGCTGATCGCCTCCTTCAGGGCTCGGAGGTTGTCGTCGCCTTCATCGATGTTGACGTGAAGGTGGCATCTCGTGACTACCTTGAGACCATCATGGCATCGGATCTGGCCGGACCGGTCGCCGACCTCGTCTCCGGGAGGCTCAGCGGCCTTGTCGAGGCGGGCAACGATGATGCCGCACTGGCCGACGCGCTCGTTGACGTCCCCTTCCCGCTGCCAGAGATGCGTGATCAGATGCGCATCGTCGATGCTCAAAGGATGGCCCAAGATCTGGCGGAGGATCCGGTCCAGATCCTCGAGAACCCCGAAACTGTAGCGAAGATCATTGCGCAGATTCTTGAGCGGCCACTTAACGGGTTTGAGGTGTCGGTGTATGAAGGCTACCCATTCCTCATCGCTTACCCCTACCATCTGCTGCGCAGCGTGATCGACATTCCCTCGCTCCAGCGGGAACAGCTTCGAGTCGCGGAGAATCTGCTCGCCTACCTCGCGTCCCTGGCCTTATGCGTGGTGCCGGAGGCGAGTCGATCCGAACTAGGCGCAGACCTCAAGTCCTCGTTCGAAGGCGGTGTCTCCCCGGGTGATTGGCAGCAAATCGCGCAGAAGAGTATTCGTCTCGCAGCACTGCGCTCCGATTCTGACCTTGCCCTTGAACTCGATAGGCTCCGGGTCGGGAGTTCCAAGAGCGGGATGGGCAAGAGCGTCCAGATTCTCGTCAAGGCCAAGAATGACTTCAAGCACGACCGCGCGCCCACCTCCGGGCCCGCACAGACCAAGAGCTGCGACGAGGTTGAGATTGCTCTCCGAACCTGCTACGAACAGCTTTCGTTCCTGACGCGGTTTCGCCATAGTCTCATCGTTGATGTGGATGCCGTACGGGGCAATCGGACTCGTCTCCGGCTGACTGGTCTTTCATTGGTGGGCTCTCATCCAGGCCATCCGCGCGTGGATTTTGAGTCCGATGTCCATGTTCCGAAGAACGACGTGTGCGTCCACATGACCAACGGCCAGGTCATGTCGTTGTATCCGTTTATCACCAGCCGCACGTGTCCGACATGCGCGATGCGCGAGAACTACTTCATCGATCGGTGGGACTATCAGCGTGGCATCGTTACTCTCAAAAGCTTCGAACGGGGTCACACTGTTGTAGACGACGGTTGGGGCGAGGAGCTCCGTCGTTGGTCCGGCGACTAATTGTGGCAAGGCCCCGGGACTTTGGACGACCAACCAGTCTCGCCTGCTCATCGGTCCTGCCGGACTCCTGTCAATGACGTTCCGAAACGGACCCCTCTCTAACGGTTGAGAGTCGACCCCTTGGGGCCGCACGGTCCGCCTTCGACCCCGATCCGGCACCGCACGGCCCAAGCCCTGTCCAGCCAGACTGCGCAACCCCCGCCCATCGGTTGCACCATCTCGCCATGGTGAGGTTCAGTTCGTGATCCGCGATGAAGTGATCATCAGGGAGATCAACGCCCTGTGGCTTCCCGTCTACCCCTACATGGCGGATCACCTCCTGGCGGCCTCAGGCGTGAGGGGCGGGAGGTTTCTGGATCTAGGCCCGTTCGCTGGTGGCCTGGCTCTGAACATCCTGCGGACGTGCGAGACGCTTGTGGTCACGGTGATCGACGAGTCAGAGCTGGTGCTGCGTTGGGTGGAGGAAAAGGCTGGCGAGGGCGGCTATGCTTCGAGACTCACCACGCGCAGGCGGCCCATCGATCCCATCCCCGAGGCGGACGCCGCCTTCGACCTGGTCGCGGTGCGCGGCGCATTTTTCTTCCTGACGCCAACCCTCCTGCGGGAGGTAAAGCGCGTTCTCAGACCGGGCGGGTTCGGGTGGGTCGGGGGAGGCTACGGGCCGACGACGCCGGACGAGGTCATTGCGCCGATAGCCCATCGGTCCAGAATGCTAAACGAGGCGGTTGGAAAGCGCCGCATCACCCCCGAGGACGCTCGGGTTATGGCGGGCATAGCGGGTCTCGAGGAGTGCACGCGGGTTGTGACCGAAGGAGGTCTGTGGCTCGAGGTCCGCGCTTGAGAAGGCCCAAAGCCGAGGATCCACCTCCGACCTGGGTATGAGCCACGACGATCTGGTCGCTCTTGTCGGGGCGGCAAGAAGTGGACACTCATGCGCCTTCGACAGAACCCTGACGAGCAAAGCCGAAGCTGGGGTTCGGTTGTCTGTAGATCCTTTGCGGCATCCGCCTGCCCTGTCGGTCACCACGTGCTCATCGTGGCCGTCCCCGCGCCGATCATCCATCGCGGCCACCGGGGTCTCATTAGCTCAGACGGGACTAGACCGGGAGTGTACCGCGGCACCCGGGGTAGTCCGGGCAGCCCCAGAACGGTCCGTAGCGCCCGGTGCGTTGCACCATCGGTGATCCGCAGCGCGGACA
>CAZDGO010000142.1:0-6153 GCA_964504825.1 uncultured Gaiellales bacterium | reverse complement strand
CAACGCGGCCTCCTGGGCCGCCCGCCGCTTTTTCGTGGGCCCGTCAGGGAAGCCGGCGGTAGGTGGCGAGAAAGGGCGGGAACGGTTTGAGTGACCGCCACAACCATGCCGGCTGGTGGGGCGCGTAGGAACCGGCACAGAGTTCGAAACCATTCTCGGCGAAGAGGCGGGTGGTCTCGTCTCCGCTCGGGCGGTACATGTGCGTCGCGTCTTTGGCGTAGGAGAATCGGTAGTACAGCCGGTTGGCCACGTTGTTGATCGTCGGTAGGTGGACGACGCAGACCCCGCCGGGGGTCAGGCTCTCGCGGAGCGCCACGACAGCCTCCGCGGGACGAGGCAGATGCTCCAGTACGTTGACGAGCAGAATCGCCCGGAACAGGCGGTCGAACGGGAGCCCCTGCTGCACATCCGCCATGGCCAAGGTGCCCTCAGGGAGTCGCGCCGCGGCCACATCGACGGCGTGTTGGGAGATGTCTGTGCCGTAGAGCGAATAGCGCCGGCGAAAGCGCGCGAGGAGATACCCGTAGCCGCAACCCACATCGAGGAGGGCATCGTGCGGCGTGTCGGCTCTTCCATACCTGTCGACCAGCAGTTCGATCCTACGGTCGCGGGAGCGGTCGGCCCAGGATTGTCTGGGTGTCTCGCCGTACAGCGCGGAGAAGTATCTTTCGTCGTAGCCCGTCATTGCCACACAGTAGCGTGGGCCAGGCATCGGGGCAACCATCAGGATTGAGCCATATCCGCTGGTGGTACACTGCACAGGCTACCGGCGTTGCGTGGAGGCGCGAGTGCGAAGTCCAGGTGCGGGATCGTGCTTGGCTTGGAAAGGAGAGGTGCGTGAAGGAACAGGCAGAGAAAGCCTTGAAGGAGATGCTCGACATCTCCACAGACATCCACAGGGCGATGCTCATTTCCGGCGACCAGGTGTTGGCGTCGAACTTCCCTGAGAGCCTCCATCCCGCCATGCTGGCCAAGGCGGGCGAGTTGGCGTCATTGGGAGCCCAGCGGGCGGCTGACATGGGTTCGTCGCCTCTCACTCAGCTGGTGGTCGAGTCCGGCGGAGGCACGGTGTTCCTGGTGAGGGAAGCTCAGGATGCGGGGCTGGCGGTGCTTGCCACCTGTAAGAAAGACAGCCGCATCGGCTTGGTGTTCTACGACATGAAGACGTGCATTCGAGACGCGCAAGAGGAACCGGAAGCCGAGGTCGTCGCCGACACTTCCGCCGCTGCGGGCTCCGAGGGAGAGGTGGCCGGCTGATGAAGAAGATCTTCAAGCTGTTCGGGTTCCTGACCGTCGTGGCATCGGCGGCCGCCGGCGCCTACTACTGGTTCGCGATGCGTCAGAGGAAGCCGCAGGTAGAGCTGTACTTCGATGACGGCTCCATGCTGGCGCTCCAGGGCGACGCGATGGACGCGGCCCCGTTCCTCAACGTGGCCGATGATATCTTGGCAAGCAGTCCAGTAGCCTAGCTGAGCGAGCCGACCCCACTGTGACACACGAGCGCACGGCTTTGATGTGCCGTGGGTGAATCCATGCCCCGACTGACGCCGGACCTAGCCTCGGCAGTGCTGTTGCGCGCGCTGCGCAGGGGTGGCGACTTCGCCGAGATCTTCGCTGAGGACCGCAGTTCTCTCAGTCTGCGGCTTGAAGACGGCAAGGTCGAAGAGGTGTCGTCCGGCGTCGATCTGGGGGCTTCCATTCGAGTAGTGAAGGGCCCGACGACCTCGTTCGGATACGCCGACTCGCTGGACGAAGTGGCTCTCCTGGCTCTTGCGGACCGCCTGAGTTCGAGTCTGTCGGGAGCAATGGTCGCGCCGGCGCCGTTCGTGGTCGTGCCCGTCGAACCGATCTTGGCTCTCCGGGTCGCCCCCGCGGAGGTCGACACCGCGCGCAAAGCAGAGATCGTACGCCTGGTAGATCGCACGGCAAGAGGACGCGCCGCCGAGGTACGGCAGGTCGGGGCGGGCTATTCGGAAGGGATGCAGCGCGTATGGGTGGCCAACTCCGAGGGCACCTTCGCATGTGACGAGCGTTCGCGCATGGCGGTGTCCATCAACGTCATCGCGCAGCGCGAGGGGCTCATTCAGACCGGTCGGGAGACGGTGGCCCGCACCCAAGGCTTCGAACTCCTCGATACCGATGACGTGGTTACCGCGACCCTGGAGGCGGTCGACAAGGCCGTGGTTATGCTGGGCGCACGTCCGTCACCGAGTGGACGCATGCCCGTCATCCTGGCGAACGGTTTTGGCGGTGTGCTCTTCCACGAGGCGTGCGGCCATGGCCTCGAGGCCGATTTCATCCTGAAGAAGACCAGTATCTGGGAAGGTCGCTATGGGCACCACGTGGCAGATGCGCTGGTCACTGCGTACGACGATGGGGCTTCTCCCGGGATGTGGGGCAGCAACGCCATCGATGATGAAGGCACCGCGTCTGAGCGGACCGCGGTCATCGAGGAGGGGGTCCTTACCAGCTATCTGTGCGACCTGTTGCGAGGACGCCGACTCGGGTTGTCATCTACCGGTAACGGGCGCCGACAGAGTTTCCGCCATCTTCCCTATCCACGTATGACGAACACCTATTTCGCTCCCGGCGAGGTACGCGCCGCTGACCTCATCGCGGATACGCCCAGAGCCTTCTATGCGAAGAGCCTCTCGGGGGGTCAGGTCGACCCGGCTACCGGTGATTTCGTCTTCGGTGTCTCCGAGGGGTACCTTATTGAGAACGGCAGGGTGGGACAGCCGGTGCGGGGCGCCACGCTCATCGGTAACGGAGCCGAGGTGCTGCGCGCGATCGACGCGATCGCCGACGACCTCGACGTCAAGGCCGGCATGTGTGGGAAAGAGGGGCAATCGGTGCCTGTAGGAACCGGACAGCCGACCGTTCGTCTGTGCGAGCTGACGGTCGGGGGTACGCAGGTCTGATGAGCGGCGATCTGATCGACATCGGTCGCCTGGCGCTGGCTCAGGGTTCGGGTCTTCCGGGGGAGAGCGAGGTCTACGTCCAGCATGCTCAGACGACCTCGATCAAGGTCTATGGGGGCGAGGTCGAATCCCTTGTGACCGGCGAACCTCGGGGTGCCGGGGTGCGGTATGTGCATCAAGGGCGGGTCGGCTACGCGTATACCGCGGACGTGCGCCGCGACGCCCTCGCGAGCGCGGTGCGGCAGGCGATGCACAACGCCGCGGTCGCTGAACCCGATGCCTACGCCTCGCTGCCGGGAATGCCGCACGAATACCCTGACGTGGGCGGTCTCTGGCGCCCCGATCTGCTGGCGACGCCCGTAGAGCGGAAAGTGGGCCTGGCCCTCGCGGCCGAGGCCCGCGCTCTCGCCGAGCCCGAAATCGAGACGGTGGAAGAGAGCGCCTACGTCGATTTGGCCACCCGGGTCGCGATCGTGTCGAGCGCCGGGGTTGAGGTCTATGGGGAGCAGACCTTCTGCTACGTCTACGTCTCGGCCCACGCCCGGCGCGGAGCCGACGTGCAGACGGGTATGGGGTTCGTGACCGGCCGCGACCCAGGTGACTTGGACGCCGACGCCGCCGGTAGAGAGGGGGCGCTGAAGGCGGTGCGCCAGCTGGGCGCGGCGCCGTGCCCGACCGGGCGCTATACAGTGGTTCTAGATCGGGAGGTGGCCGCCTCTGTGTTCGGCTTCGTCGCCCAGGCGCTGACCGCCGAAGCGGTCCAGAAAGGACGCTCTCTCTTCGCGGGCCGGGTGGGTCAGAGAGTGGCCGCCGATCGATTCAGTCTGTGGGACGATGGACTGCATCCGGACGGCATGGCCACCTCGCCGTTCGATGACGAGGGCGTGCCCCACCGGAAGACGGCTCTCGTGGCGGACGGGGTCCTGCGCGGCTATCTGCACGATACCTACACGGCGGCCAAGGAGGGCGGGGAGATCCGCTCAACCGGTAACGCCTCGCGGGGTTCGTACCGGGGCTCTCCCGGCGTATCCCCATCGAACCTGGTGGTGGCGCCTGGCGATGGTGATCTGGACGACCTTCTCGGCCGAGTCAACACGGGGCTCTATGTGGTCAACATCACCGGCCTGCACTCGGGCGCTAACGCGGTGAGCGGAGAGTTCTCGGTCGGGGCGGTCGGGCTCCTCATCGAGGGGGGCGCGTTGGCGGCTCCGGTGCGCGAGGTGACCATCGCCTCCGATCTGTTGTCCCTGTTACAGAACGTCAGCGATCTAGGCGCCGATACGCGGTGGATCCCCTTCGGGGAAAGCGTCTTGACGCCGTCCGTCGCGATCGGCGATGTCACAGTGGCAGGCACGTAGAGTGGAGAAGGGGTCGCTGGGCAAGCTGCTAGTGGGTGTGGCCTACCTTGAGGGTGATTTCCTGCTTCGCTCAGGGAAGCGGAGTCGTTACTACCTCGATAAGTACTTGTTCGAAACGGAGCCCCGGGTGCTTCGAGGGATCATATTCGAGCTGGCCCTGATGATGCGGAACGAGCTTGCCCGCGGTGCGGTCTACCAGCGCTTGGCGGCCCCCGAACTTGGAGCGGTCGCCTTGGGAGCAGGTCTCTCCTTGGAGCTCGGCATCCCGTTTCTCATCGTACGCAAGGCATCGAAAGACTACGGCACGGCGAAGGCTATCGAGGGGGCGTTCGTTCCCGGCGAACGTGTGGCCGTGGTGGAGGACATCGTCACCTCCGGGGGCGCGGCGCTGCTCGCCATCGATGGTCTGCGTCAGCAAGGCTTGGTGGTCGAGGATCTCTACTGCGTCGTGGACCGTGAGGAAGGCGGATGTGAAGCTGCGGCGGCGCGTGGTATAACGTTGCGGTCTCTTTTCACATCGAGTGAGCTTGGCATCGTTTCACCCGCGTCTGACGGCACGCAGATCGGGGAATAGCGGTGATTGGGGAATAGAGCAGAATGCTTGTGCCGAAGTTGAGCGTTTGGTAAGGTTGGCCTGAATCGCAACACTAGGGAGGTAGCTGTGACGAAATCGGACTTCATCGACAAGCTTGCATCCAAGACCGGACTCAGCAAGAAGGATGCCGGCGCGGCGGTGGATGCGTTCATCGACGTCATCACGGATGCTCTGTCGTCTGGGGAGGACGTGCAGTTCACCGGTTTCGGTAAATTCTACATGCAGCCGCGCGAAGCTCGCGAAGGCATTAACCCGCAGACGAAGGCAAAGATCCAGATTGCCGCGACCAAGGTGCCGAAGTTCAGCGCGGGCACGGCTCTCAAGAACGCCGTCCGGTAGTCGACCCGCTCTCTATAGGCAGTGATGGGCCGCCCCGTGGCGGCCCTTTTCTTGTTCTCGATCACGACAGCCGGTTTCTTGAATGCTGAGGCCTGCGTCGCAGGAGACGCGTGACAACTCACTTCGCCGATAGCCTACTGGCGGCCATAGAGACGAAGCGTTCCCACGTGGTCGTCGGGCTAGATCCGGACTATGCGTTGCTCCCGCCCGCCCTGCGTGACAAACACGACGCACTGGACTACGACGACGACATCCAGAGGCGCGTCGAAGCGTATCGCGAATTCCTGTTTCGCCTGCTGAGCGAACTCGAGCGGGAAGCGGTAGCGGTCAAACCGCAGCTTGCCTTCTACGAAGCTCTGGGCGCCCGTGGGTTCCGTCTGTACGAGGAGCTGGTCGACGCCGCGCACTCGCTGGGCTATCTGGTGATCGCCGATGCGAAGCGCGGCGACATCGGCAGCAGCGCGGAGGCCTATGCCGCCGCGCACCTCGATGTGGCAGGCGCCGACGCCATCACCGTGAACCCGTGGTTCGGCGCCGATGGCCTCGAGCCATTCCTGCGCCGCGCGCGGGAAGGGGGGAAGGGCGTGTTCGTCCTGGTGAAGACGTCCAATCCCGGCTCGGCCGATCTGCAAGATCGGGAGCTTTCGTCGGGCCGGCGGGTTTTCGAGCAGGTAGCCGATCTGCTCCACGGATGGGCGGCGGGCACTGTCGGCACCTCGGGATACTCAAACGTGGGGGCGGTGATAGGAGCCACGCATCCCGTGCAGGCCACCCAGCTTCGTCTGGAGCTCCCTGGTGTGCCGTTCTTGGTTCCGGGATATGGAGCCCAGGGGGGAGCAGCGGCCGATGTGGCGGGTGTGTTCGACGCCGCGGGTACCGGTGCGATAGTGAACTCGTCCAGGGCCATCCTCTACGCCTACCGGGCTCGCCCCGGCCATTG
>CAZDGO010000141.1:0-6218 GCA_964504825.1 uncultured Gaiellales bacterium | reverse complement strand
CGCCACGTGACGGGGGAGGGCGCTGCGCCGGCGGCGCCGGCGACCCTGGTTGGCCTTGTCGGCCGCCCGCTTGGTCACCATCGAGTTGCTCCTCGGGTGGCGCCCAACCGTCTGCGCGGAGAATAGACTTTGACTCACATCCAAATCAACACTCCAGCCCCGGATTTCGAACTCCCTGACTTTCACGGGCGGGTATTCCGACTTTCCGACCTCCGGGGTCGGAAGAACGTCCTTCTCGTCTTTAACCGGGGGTTTACCTGACCATACTGCCGCGCGCACATGGCGCAGTTGCGCCAGGACTTTCCTGAGTTCGCCAAGCGCCAGACGGCCATAGTCGTGGTCGGGCCGGAGAAACCGCGTGCCTTCGGCCGCTATTGGGCCGAGAACCAACTACCGTTTGTCGGTCTTCCCGACCCGAGGCATACAGTGCTAAAGCTCTACGGACAGGAGATCAAGCTGTTCAAGTTTGGGCGGATGCCGGCCCAGGTGCTGGTGGACATGTCAGGGATGGCGCGCTTCGTCCACTATGGCCGCGATATGACCGATATCCCCAAGACCGCCGAGAATCTCGAGATGATCGACGCATTGAACGCGGAAGGAGCTCCCGACGCGGGAGGATCCTGACACAGAGGCCGCCCCCACGGGCTAGCCCGTGGGGGCGGCGATGTCGCCAGCGGTGAGAAACTGACCCCTTCCATCAGTGTGAAACGGACCCCGCTCGATCAGTGGTATCAAAGGAGAGAGCTGTCGACTGAAAGACAAGCGCCGGGCCGGCCTCAAGGCAGGCGCTTAGGTCTTGCCAAGCCTGCAGATACGTTTTGGGGCCCGCAGAACAAGGGAACGTAGTAATTGTCGCCTAGGGGCGATGCTCAGCAGCTAGGAGGCTGGATGTCCAGCATAGCTCTAGAGGACCTCACAAAGGTCTACGCCGACGGCACCCAAGCAGTCTCGGATCTCTCCCTGGAGATATCCGATGGCGAGTTCATGGTCCTGGTGGGACCTTCGGGGTGCGGGAAGACCACGGCTCTGCGCATGGTCGCGGGTCTTGAGGATGTGACCAGCGGGATCGTCCGGATCGGCGACCGCGTCGTGAACGCCCTCTCGCCCAAGGACCGAGACGTGGCCATGGTCTTTCAGAACTACGCTCTGTACCCGCACATGAACGTCTACGACAACATGGCCTTCAGCCTCAAGCTCCGGAAGGCCGACAAGAGCGAGATCCACAAACGGGTGAACGAGGCGGCCCGCATCCTCGGTCTGGAGCAGCTTCTCACCAAGAAGCCCCGCAACCTCTCCGGTGGCCAGCGGCAACGGGTAGCGATGGGTCGTGCGATCGTGCGCGAACCCGAGGCTTTCCTCATGGACGAGCCCCTCTCGAACCTCGACGCGAAGCTTCGGGTGCAGATGCGGGCAGAGATAGCCCGTATCCAGAGTGATCTGGGCGTGACGACCATCTACGTCACCCACGACCAGATCGAGGCCATGACGTTGGGTGACCGTGTCGCGGTCATGAAGAAGGGGATGCTTCAGCAAGTCGATGCCTCCCAATTCCTCTACGAGCACCCCGTCAATATATTCGTGGCCGGCTTCATCGGTTCGCCGGCCATGAACATGGTCGAGGCCGACCTCAAGCGCGATGCCGGGCGGCTCTTCGTGGAGTTCGGAAGCCAACGGCTGTCCGTGGAAGAGTCGGTTTTCGAGACCCATCCGGCGCTGCGCAGGTTCGAGGGTCGGCGTGTGATCCTGGGTTTCCGGCCGGAGGACATGGAAGACGCGAGGGTCCTGGGCGAAGTGCCGCCCGGCCGCACCATGGATGCGAACGTCAGCCTCATCGAGTCCCTAGGATCGGAGGTCATGGCCCACTTCACCATCAACGCACCGCCTGTCCTCACTGAAGACATCAAGGAGCTCGCCGTGGACCTGGGGGCCGAGCATCTCGACCGGATGGTCATGCATGCGGAGCAAGGGACCTCGGTGTTCGTTGCGTCGCTGAGCCCTAGAACACGCGTCCGCGAGGGGGAAACGATACCGCTTTCCATCGACACCACTCGTGCACACTTTTTCGATCCTTCGTCCGGACTCGGGATCTACGCCGAGCGAGCCGAACCTGCTGCGGTGGGAGGTGATCGATGACGCGACGAGCGTGAAGGTCCGGAATCCGCCTTCCCAGCGGGGGCGAAGCGCATAAGGAGGCACGAACGAGATGAGACCTACAAGACAGACCACGGTCCTATTCGGCATGCTGATTGTCGTAGTGCTCCTGGTGGTGGCGTGCGGCGGCGGCACAACAACCACGACCGCCCCCGTGTCGGCGCCCGGGACGACCTCGGCCTCGGGCACGACTGGCACAAGCGGGCTTCCCGATCTGACCGGCCAGACGGTTGAAGTAGCCGCGGTATGGACAGGCACGGAACAGGCCAACATCCAGAAGGTGCTTGACGAGTTTGCCGCGCAGACCGGGGCTACGGTCACATTCACGTCGACCGGCAATGACATAGCGACGGTGCTCGGAACGAGGATCACAGGTGGGAATCCCCCCGACGTAGCCCTCCTTCCTCAGCCGGGCCTGATGACCAGCCTGGTGAAGCAGAACGCGCTGCAACCCATCGGTGATGTCGTCGGCGCACTAATGGACCAGAACTACGCGCCGGTCTGGAAGAACCTGGGCATGGTGAACGGCACACAGTACGGCATGGTGTTCAAAGCGGCCAACAAGTCGATCATCTGGTACAACGTGGCCGAGTTCAACAAGGCCGGGGTTCAACCCCCAACCACGTGGGACGAACTCCTGACCACGGCTCAGACGATCTCCAACGCCGGGGTGGTCCCATTCTCCATCGGCGGCGCCGATGGCTGGACGCTCACCGACTGGTTCGAGAACGTCTACCTGCGGACGGCGGGCCCCGACATGTACGACAAGCTGACCATTCACTCGATCCCCTGGACCGACCCGAGTGTCACGACCGCTTTACAAACGCTCGCCCAGATCTTCGGCAAGTCGGATTGGATAGCCGGTGGCAACTCGAGCGCCCTCCAGACGGACTTCCCGACGTCGGTCACGCAGGTGTTCGCGGCACCACCCGCGGCCGCCATGGTATACGAAGGTGACTTCGCCGCCAGCAACATCACCGGGAGCACGACCGCCAAGCTGGGCACGGACGCCAACTTCTTCCCTTTCCCGAGCATCAACAACTCGCCCTCATCGGCCGAAGCCGGGGGTGACACCGCGGTGCTCATGAAGGACAGCCCGGGTGGCAAGGCGCTTCTTCAGTTCCTCGCCACGCCTCAGGCAGCGGAGATCTGGGTCAAGCTGGGCGGCTTCACTTCGCCCAACAAGAACGTCTCCACGTCTGCGTATCCGGACCCTGTCCTCGCGGCGGCGGCCATGGACCTAGCGAACGCTGAGGTCGTGCGCTTCGACATGTCCGACCTGGCGCCCCCCGCTTTCGGCGGGACGCCCGCCAAGGGCGAGTGGAAGAACCTGCAGGACTTCCTCGCGAAGCCGAGCAACATACAAGCAATCCAACAACAGCTGGAAACCGACGCGGCGGCGGCGTACGGCGGGCAGGACTAACGAAGGCTCTCCGGCTAAACGACAACGTCGTCCCACCGTGGATGAGCGATGACAGTGGACGCTGATTCAATAGCTCGCATAACAAGTCCGAACCCCGCCGGCGCTTTCGCGGCGACCGGCGGGGGGGCGGCGGGCGGAGCGACTAGCGCTGCACCGCGACCGCGCAAGAAATGGCGCCCTACAAAGACCGCAATCATCTTCTTGTTCCTGGCTCCCGCGCTCATCATCCTCGGCGCGCTTGTCGTCTATCCCATATTCTTCACCGTCGTACGGAGCTTCTACGGCCCCACGGGCACGGGCTTCGTGGGCCTTGTTAACTACAAGCGCATGTTCACCACCCCGGCTACCCTCATCGCGATCAAGAACAACGCCATCTGGGTGTTGGTGGCCCCGGCGCTCGTCACCGCGATCGGCCTCGTGTTCGCCGTGCTGACCGAGCGCGTACGCTGGGGAACCGCCTTCAAGGTCGCCATCTTCATGCCGATGGCCATATCGTTCCTGTCCGCGGGAGTCATCTGGCGGCTCGTGTACCAGGACAACCCTCGCCTCGGCCTGGCGAACGCCACCTTGACGGCCGCAGTCGAGGTGTTCCGCCCCCCAGGCACGTACGCGGGCGCACGACCGAGGGCAGATTCCCCACTCCAGGTCGAGTCGGCGACAGTCAGTAGTCCCGCGTACCTGATGAAGACCACGAATGCGCCCGGGAGCTCCGCCCTCCTCGGCCTGATTGGCTTCCCAGCCCGCTCCGTTCCCAATACCGCCAAGCAAGCCAGGGCCGCGCCGCCCACCCCTGGTGTCATCACGGGTACTGTGTGGCTGGACTTTACGCAGGGCGGCGGCGGTACCCCGGGAGTCATCGACCCCACAGAGCTGGGCCTCCCCGGAGTGCGCGTGGAGGCCCTCCAGAGCGGAAGCGTGGTGAAGGCGGCCACCGCCGCCCCCGACGGGGTCTTCACACTAGGCGGGCTGCCCGAGGGCCGATACACTCTCCGATTGGGCGCGTCGAACTTCCGTCCCGCGTTCAGGGGGATCACCTGGCTTGGGCCCAGCCTCGTGACCCCAGCCGTGATTGTCTCCTACATCTGGATCTGGGCCGGGTTCGCGATGGTGTTGATCGCCGCGGGGCTTGCGGCGATCCCGCGCGACGTACTCGAGGCCGCCCGGGTCGACGGTGCCAATGAATGGCAGGTCTTCAGGCGGATCACCGCACCACTGCTCGCGCCTGTGCTTCTCGTTGTGCTGGTCACTCTCGTTATCAACGTGCTGAAGATCTTCGATCTCATTTTGGTCATCCCGCCGGAGTCCACGCAGTACAACGCCAACGTGATAGCTCTCGAGATGTGGCGGGTCTCGTTCGGCGGGGCACAGAACCAGGGGCTCGGCAGCGCGCTCGCCGTACTGCTCTTCTTCCTGGTGGTCCCGGCCATGCTCTTCAACATCCGGCGATTCCGGGCCGAGAGGTGATCCGATGAACAGCGCAACCATCGCCGCCAGCGGTAGAAAAGGGCTCGCCCGAGGACTCGTGCGAGCGCTGACGCGAGGCACGGCGCGCATCGTCCTGATGATCGTCGGGGCCGTCTGGCTCATCCCGACGGCCGGGCTCCTCGTGTCCTCCTTCCGCACGGCAGTGAGCAACAGCCAGAGCGGTTGGTGGGACGCGATCGTTCACCCGAGCCAGCTGACCATCCAGACCTACGGGCACCTGCTCAGCAATCCCAGCATGATCCGCGCCCTCCTCAACACGTTCCTGATCACAGTCCCCACGTCGCTCCTTGTCGTGCTCATAGCATGCCTGGCGGCGTACGCCTTCTCCTGGCTCGAGTTCCCGGGGCGGGACGTCCTCTTCCTGATCGTTGTGGGCCTCTTGGTCGTGCCGATCCAGGTGGGTCTCATACCGGTGGCGGGCCTCTACAACCACCTGCACCTGTTCGGAAAGATCCCAGGGGTAGTGCTCTACCACGTCGCGTTCGGGTTGCCCTTCGCCATCTTCCTGTTGCGCAACTTCTTCATAGGCCTCCCCCGAGAACTCCTTGAGGCCGCGCGGATGGACGGAGCAGGCGAGATACAAGTGTTCGTGCGGGTCGTGCTCCCTCTTGGCATGCCGGCGATCGCGTCACTCTTGATCTTCCAGTTCCTGTGGGTGTGGAACGATCTGCTGGTGGCGCTGGTGTTCGCGACGACGAGCTCAGCCCCCCTCACCGTGTTCATCCGGAATCAGCTGCGAGAGTTCACCTCGAACATAGATATCATCGCCCCGGGAGCGTTCCTCCAGATGATCGTGCCTCTCATCGTCTTCTTCGCGTTCCAGCGCTATTTCGTGCAAGGTCTGCTCGCCGGGTCGGTGAAGTAAGCCCGCTCGCCTTATTTTGCGAAGATTTGCGAGGGAGGATCTGCGACTGTTGGCCGGCTCCGAATGTCACCCGCGCTCTCGGGTTCTTTTAATCCGATGGTCGCTGGTTCGAGCCCAGCACGGCTCACCAGATCACCCCTGATGAGAGGAAAGCGTCTCTGTGGGGTGGCCTGGCGGGTGACCGTGTGTTAGCATTCCGCCTCGGTCGCTCGTCGGCCATGTGGTTGTCGTGCCCCCATCGTCTAGTGGCCTAGGACATCGCCCTTTCAAGGCGACGGCGGGGATTCGAATTCC
>CAZDGO010000140.1:0-6301 GCA_964504825.1 uncultured Gaiellales bacterium | reverse complement strand
GGGCGGCCGGCCTCGCCTCGGCTGAGGCCGGCCGCCACTTTTGTCACTGACCGCGCACCGCGCAGGTGCGCCCGGCCGCTTGACGGGGATGGATGGGAGACATGACGCACTACGCCGAATACTTCAATCAGAAGATGGAGACGCTGCCCCCGGACGAGTTCGAGGCGGTGCAACAGGCGGCGCTCTTCACCCAGCTCGCCTACGTGCGCGAGTACTCCGTGTTCTACAAAGAGAAACTCGGAGCCGCGGGTCTGGACCTCGGCGACGTCAAGACGATCGAAGATTTTCGCCGGCTACCCTTCACGCAGAAGGCTGAGCTGAGGGATAGCCAGCTCGAGGTACCGCCTTTAGGCAAGCAGGCGGCCGTGCCCATGCTTGACGTGGCCCGCATCTACTCGACCAGCGGCACGACCGGCCGGCCCACCTTCATCGGCCTCACCACGCACGACCTTGCGGTGTGGAAGGAGGCGGCGGCCCGGGCGTTCTGGACCGGGGGCTTCCGGCCCACATCGATCATTCCGCTGGTGGTCGCGCCCTACATGATCGCCGGATCCTACGGGGAAGGGATCGAGCACTTAGGGGCGACCTTCGTGCCGGTGGGCGTGGGTGCTACCGATCGCCTGATCGCCGCCTACGAGCACATCGGGGCGAACGCGTTTCTTGCCACCTCTTCCTTCCCGATGCATTTTGCCGCCTCGTTAGAGAAGCGGGGCATCGATCCCAAGGGCCTCGGCATCAAGTACATCCTGGCCGGAGGGGAGCCCGGCGCGTCGATTCCTGAGTACCGCGCCAAGGTCGAAGAGACCTTCGGCTGTCTCTTCCTGGAGATGATGGGCAACGGCGACATGTGCGGCGAGATCTTCTCCGAATGTCGCTACAAGCGGGGCATGCACTTCAGCGCCCAGGGCATCGTCTATGTGGAGATCATCGATCCCGATACGGATGAAGTGCTGGATATCAGCGAGGGGACACAAGGCGAGCTGGTGTATACCTCTCTCAACCGGCAATGCATGCCCCTGGTGCGCTTCCGCACCCGGGACCACGTGCTGGTGACCCAGACCGACTGCGAGTGCGGTCGCACCGGGTTCGGCATTCGCTGCATCGGCCGCACCGACGACATGCTCATCGTCTCGGGGGTGAACGTCTATCCTTCGGCGGTGAAAGATGTCGTAAGCTCCTTTGCCCCCCGTACGAGCGGTGCTGTGGAGATGCAGCTTGAGAAGCAGCCACCCGAGGGCTGGCAGCCGCCCATCTGGATCAAGGTGGAGGCGGGAACCGAGACGAGCGACCCCGAGGCGCTCAAGACCGAACTCGAGACTCAGATCAGAGAGAAGCTCATCTTCCGGGCTCGCGTTGAGATCGTGCCCATGGACAGCCTGCCTAAGTACGAGTACAAGGCCAAGCTCGTCCGCAAGATCTACGAGCAGCAGGCTACAGTCGCGTAGGCGGGCGGCGACAGGATCGCGCTTGGGGTAGGGGGACTGCGTCAGGGGGGACGGAATATGGCCGGTGAGCGGCCGGTGCTTCGCGCACACGGAGTCACAAAGAGTTTCTACGAGACTAAGGCCCTTAGGGGGGTCGACTTCGACCTGATGGCCGGGGAGGTACACGCCGTCATCGGGGAGAACGGAGCGGGCAAGAGCACCCTCGCTAAGATTCTGGCCGGCGTCTTTCCGCCCGATAGCGGGCGGGTGCTCGTGGAGGACCGAGAGGTCTCCATGGCGAGCCCAGCGGACGCTTTGCGCAACGGGATCGCCACCATCTACCAGGAGCGCATGCTCGTGCGCGCGCTTACGGTTGCCGACAACATCTCGCTTGGGCACGAGCCCGGTAGCCTTCTCATCGATGGCCGCGAGTTGCGCCGGCGGGCTCGCGAGAGCCTGGTGCGTCTGGGAATCGACGTCGATCCGGGGGCCCGGATCCGCACGCTCGGCCCGCATCAGCAGCAGATGGTAATGATTGCGAAAGCGCTCACGCTGGATGCCCGGGTGGTGATATTCGATGAGCCCACTTCGGCTCTCACCGAGCATGAGACGGCGCGCCTGTTCGAAGTGGTCCGTCAGCTTCGGGATGAGGGGATGGCCATCATGTACATCACTCATCGCTTGGAGGAGTTGGCTCGGATCGCAGACAGAGTCACGGTCTTCAAGGACGGCGCACGGGTCGACACCCGGCAGGTCGCAGCGGTCACCAAAGACGACTGCATCCAGATGATGGTCGGTCGCCGACTGGAGGCGCTCTTCCCCAAGATCGACTGGGAGCCGGGAGAGCAGGTTCTCGCGTGCAAGGCCCTGCAGCGACGACCCGTGCTGAAGGGCCTGTCCTTCACCGCACGGCGGGGAGAGATCCTCGGGCTGTTCGGACTGGTCGGCTCGGGCACCTCGGCGACCATACGCGCACTGTACGGTGCCGATCGGCTCACCGGCGGGGCTCTGGCTTTGGGAGGAGAGCAGGTTCGCAGGATCACCCCCGGCTCGATGTCCCGCAGGGGGGTTGCTTTCGTGCCCGGCGATCGCAAGACAGAAGGGCTGGTGCTGGACTTCTCCGTGCGGGCCAACATCACGTTGGGCTCGCTGGAGAGTTTCACCCGCTTCGGCATGCTCGACTCTCGGAAGGAGGCGCAGGCCGCTCAACAGCAGGCGGAGCGCCTCACCGTTCGGTGCCACGGGTTGCGCTCCCGAGCGCGCTTTCTCTCCGGGGGTAACCAGCAGAAGGTCGTCCTGGCGAAGGCCCTGTGTCGGGATATCCGCCTCCTCCTTATAGACGAGCCGACCTGGGGCATCGACCTGGTGGCCAAGGCTGAGATCTATCAGCTCCTTGCCGACCTCGCTCGTCGGGGAACGACCATCGTGGTCGCGTCTTCGGACCTGGCCGAACTCATGGGCGTGTGCCACCGCCTCCTGGTGATGCGCGAAGGACGCCTGAGTGGTGAGTACGACCGTGGCGGATTCGTGGAGGAGAGCCTTCTTCACGCCGCCTTTGCGCAGGTCAACGACCAAGGGGGGCACCGACAATGAAGACCGCGGGACAAGAGAGCCCATCCGCAGCCTCTGAGGAGGGGCGGCGACGGCGGCCCCGAGGGGTCCTTCTGCTCCTACGGGGCTATGCACTGCCGATCTTCATGGTGCTGCTCATTGTTGTCATCGCCATACTTCAGCCCCGCTTTGCGGAGTTGCGGAACGTACAGAACCTGCTGCGCCAGGCCTCAGTGCTCGCCATGATGGCGGCGGGACAGGCATTCCCGATTCTTGTGGGTGGGCTGGACATCTCGGTCGGGGCTCAGGTGGCCGTTGTTAGCATCGTGACCGCCTTGTGCGCGAAATCGGTGGGCGTTGTGCCGGCTATGGTCATCGGAATAGCGTCGGGTGGGCTAATCGGCCTTGTCAACGGGGGGCTGATCAGCAAGCTCCGACTTTCGCCCATTATCGTCACCCTGGGTCTCTACTCGGTTCTGCGAGGGCTGGCGCTGGTGATCAGCGACGGACAGGCGATCCGCAACCTGCCTGATGGCTATACCACTCTGGGGACGAGCAAGCTGGGCCCCATCGCCACCCCCACCGTCGTTGCGCTTGTGGCGTTCGCGGTCCTCTGGGTCGTTCTGACGCGGACGAGGCTGGGGCGATACATCTACGCCATTGGAGGTAGCGAGGAGACAACGCGGCTCTCAGGGGTCAACGTCGTCCGTGTCAAAGTTCTGGCCTACGTCATCTGCGGGCTGGCTACAGGGCTCGCGGCCGTCGTCCTTTCCAGCCGGGTGGGGAGCGGCGAGCCCAATCTCGGCGTGGGGATGGAGATGGACGCTATTGCGGCTGTCTTCATCGGGGGAGTCGCCTGGGGCGGTGGGGAGGGTAGCCTGGTCGGAGTGATGCTCGGCGTGCTCCTTCTCAGCATCCTCTCCAACGGCCTGAACCTACTGGGCATTCCCAGCTACATCCAATCCATGGTCATTGGCGCCCTCATCATCATGGCGGTAGGCGCTGACGAAGTGAGGCGGCGCTCGGCTCGATAGCCGCTCGCCGCACAATCCGCAACAGAAGGGTTGGGGACGTGAGGAACTGGACAAGAGGAGGGACCGTGAGGAACTGGAGAATCTTGGCTGTTGGTGCGGTCCTCGTGTTGTTGCCGCTGGCCTTGGGCGCGTGCGGTGGCGGGGACACTTCGAGCACGACGGCTGCGTCTGCCACGGACACGAGCGCAGTCACACCCACAACTGTGGCAGAGACCGTGACCACGGCTGCACCGGCATCGAGTGGCGCGCTCGTCGACCCGGAGGTGCCTGCGTCGGCTAAGAAGTACACCATCGGAGCGGCGATGGTCGCCGGCGGCGAGCCGTTCCAGGACAGCGTGACCTGGGCCATGAAGGAGGAAGCTAAGAAGTACGGGGCTGAGGTGGTCGTGGTCGATGCGGGTGGCTATGGCAACGCCGCCAAGCAGACTTCACAGATCGAAGACCTCGTGCAGCGCAAAGTCGACGCGATCATCCTTTGGGCGGTCTCCTACGAAGGCAGCGCTCCGGCAGTCGACGCGGCCGTGGCCGCCGGCATTCCCGTCATCACGGTGGTCACCCCGTCGATGAGCAAGAAGGTCTCGAGCTGGGTCGGCGTAGACGACAAGGAGATCGGCCAGATCCTTGCCGACAATCACGGCAAGGCGTTGGGTGGCAAAGGCAAGGTCGCGCTCATCAACGGCGGCGAGGGCGCTGCGTGGTCGAAGTTCCGGGCGGACGCCTATACGGCCACGATGAAGGCGAACTTTCCGGGCATCCAGGTGTTGGAGGAGCGTTGGACTCCCACCCTTGACCCGGGAACTGCCCTCAAGCTCGCCGAGGACCTGCTTCTCAAATATCCCGATCTTACGGGCATCTACGCGACGACCACCACCATGGCCTTTGGTGTCGCCCAAGCGGTCGAAGCCGCGGGCAGGACCGGTCAAGTGCTCCTCGCCGCATCGGCCATCCAAGGCAAAGACGACATCAACCTGCTGAAGAGCGGACAAGTGGCCGTGGTCACGGGCGAACCGGCCATCATCACGGGTCGGTGGGGAGTCGACTATGCCCTCAAGGTCCTGGCTGGGGAACAAGTACCGCCCTTTGTGAAGGTGCCGACTCCGGTCTACACCAAAGACAACGTGGGCCAGGCTGATTTCTCGCTGGAGCTGGCCCCGCAGTATCTGAAGTAACGGACGAAACTGAGGTCGGAGGAGGAACCCCCTTGAACCCTGACTACCGCAGGCCGACGAGCGTGGCTGAGGCCTTGGCCCTGCTCACCGCGGAGGACCTTCCGGCCACTCTCATGGCCGGAGGCACCGATTTGTTGGTGCGCATGAAGAAGAAGGTCGTTCGGCCGGCGCGCCTCGTCGATATCACTGCCATCTCTGGGCTGGCCGAAGTAAGGCAGAGCGGGTCAGGCGTCGTCGTTGGAGCGGCTGTGACCCACACGGATGCTGCGCGTTCCGAGATCATCCGGCGCCGCTACTCGGCGTTGAGTGATGCTTGCAGTCAGGTTGCGGCCTGGCAGGTGCGCAACCTCGGCACGGTCGGCGGGAACGTCTGCAACGCTTCGCCATCGGCGGAGACAGGGGCTCCCCTCCTGGTCCTCGATGCCACCTTCGTGTTGGTGGGTCCGCGCGGGGAACGTGAGGTCGCTGCAGCCGACTTCTTCCTCGCGCCCGGCCGCAGTGTCCTCGCGCCGGATGAGATGCTCACGGAGATCCGGCTGCCCGCGTCAAGCAATCCGGTCGGGAGCGCCTACTACAAACTCAGTCCCCGCAAAGCTATGGATGTTGCCATCGTGGGAGCGGCTGCCTATCTCGAGATCGACGGCGCCACGGGCACCTGCCTCGAGTGCCGCGTGGCTCTCGGAGCGGTCGCTCCCACTCCTATCCGAGCCCCGGGTGCCGAGGCGGCGGTGAAGGGTCGGCCGTTCTCACCCGAGCTGGCCGCCCAGGCAGGCGAGCTCGCGGTCGAGCCCGCCTGTCCCATCGACGACGTGCGCGGGTCCGCGGCCTACCGCTGCCGCATGGTGGCTGTGGCCGTGTCCCGCGCTCTCGAGGCAGCCTACGAGCGCGCTCTGGGTGACCTGCGATGAAGCGGGAGATCACGTTCACCTTGAACGGCGAAGAGCAGACCGTCGCGGTCGAACTGACAAGGACTCTGCTCGACTGCCTGCGCTACGACCTAGCCCTCACGGGCACCAAGAAGGGCTGCGATGAAGGCGATTGTGGTGCCTGCACTGTCATCCTTGACGGCCGGCCGGTCAATGCCTGCCTGCTCCTCATGGGAAAAGTCGAGGGCGCCCGCGTC
>CAZDGO010000139.1:0-6302 GCA_964504825.1 uncultured Gaiellales bacterium | reverse complement strand
CCCGGGTGCGTTACCAGCACTACCGGTGGGTCCAACTCGTGCTGGTGGCGAGTGCCGATCATCCGCTGGCGCTCCGCGCCGCCAGGGGCGAACCGATCTCCTGGCGCGACCTAGCCGATCAACCCGTGATCCTACGGGAGCAGGGCTCCAGCTCGCGCCTGGCCGCCACCGAGCGCTTCGCGCTCGAGGGGGTGACAATCCTCGTCGCCATGGAGTCGGGGTCGGTGGACTTCATCAAACGCTACGTCGCGGAAGGGAAGGCGGTGGCCTTCCTCTGGGAGCCCGACATCCGAGACGAGTTGCACTCAGGCCGGCTCGTTCGCGTGCCGTTGGTGGAAGGGGAGCTGGAACTCGAGACGAACATCGTGCTGCTGCCCGATGTCTCCCGCACCCCGGCCGTACGGGCTTTCCTCCAAGTGCTGGACGAGTCCGCCACCGCCGGATGGAGCGTATTACCCGACGACGGGCTCGAGAGGCCCCAGTAGGAGGACCCTGCATGCTCGCCGACCGCGTCAACCGCATGGAACACTCGCCCACGTTGCGTATCGCGGCGCTCGCCGGACGTATGAAGGGTGATGGCGTCGATGTACTCGATTTCAGCGTGGGTCAGCCGGATTTCCCCACACCGGACGTAGCGAAAGAAGCAGGGAAGCGGGCCATTGACGCCAACCGCACGGGATACACCACGAGCGAAGGCATCATCGAGCTGCGCGTGGCCATCGCCGACAAGCTGCTCCGCGACAACGGGCTCGAGTACTCTCCCCAGGACATCATCGTGTCGCCGGGAGCGAAAGCCAGTCTCTACTTCCTCGCCATGACCCTCTTTCAGCCTGGCGATGAGGTGCTGATCCCTTCGCCATACTGGGTGAGCTACCCTGAGCAGGTGAGACTGGCCGAGGCTACGCCGGTGTTCCTGCCCACCACCGAGGCCGGCGGGTTCAAGCTGACGCCGGACGACCTGGCGGCGGCGGTCACTCCGCGCACCAAAGCGGTGCTCCTGAACTACCCTTCGAACCCCACCGGCGCCTGCTACGACGCCGCCGAGCTCGCGGCTCTCGCCCAGGCGTGCCTCGATCACGGCCTATTGGTCATCTCCGACGAGATCTACGAGAAACTGCTCTACGACGGCCGGCTCTTCACCAGCATCGCGTCGCTAGGACCGGAGATACAGTCCCGCACAGTGGTGGTGAACGGCATGAGCAAGAGCTACTCCATGACAGGCTGGCGCCTGGGCTACGCCGCCGGCCCGCACGACATCATCGACGGCATGGCCAAGGTGCAGAGCCATTCCACGAGCAATGCGACGTCCATCGCCCAATGGGCGGGGCTCGAAGCCCTGCGCTCGGCCGGCGACGACGTGGAGCGCATGCGCCGGGAGTTCGAAGTCCGGCGAAACCTCATCATACGTCGGCTGGGCGCGATCCCCGGCATCGCCTGCGCACCTCCGGCGGGGGCTTTTTACGCCTTCCCGAACGTGTCCGCGTATTTCTCGGGCCGCCGCATCACCTCGGCGCTTGACCTGGCGGGCTTCCTGCTCAAAGAGGCTCGGGTCGCTGTCGTGCCCGGGGAAGCGTTCGGTTCACCGCACCATATCCGCCTAAGCTACGCGTGTTCGCTCTCGCAGATCGAGGAAGGCATGGATCGCATGGCCACGGCGCTGGAGCGACTAGGGTAGAGTCAGAGCGCCTGATGCCCCTTGACGCCGCCGCCGCTCTACGGGTAAGATTCCACCGTTAGTAGTGTGAAAATGAGCGTAACCCGTTGGTGCCCCCCGGCACGTCGGCCGCTCCCGTGCATGGAAGGATGACGAGAACGTATGGCTAAGACTCTCGAAATGTTCTGTAATCAGTGCGAGCAGACACGCAACGGCGGCTGCAAGACCAAGGGCGTCTGCGGAAAAGAGCCGGAAGTAGCGGCGCTCCAGGACCTGCTCACCTATGCCCTCCGCGGCCTGGCCCAGTGGGCGGTGACCGCGCGAGAGCACGGCATCGACGACCCCGAGATCAACCGGTTCACGGCGAAGGCACTCTTCAGCACCCTAACCAACGTGAACTTCGACCCCATGCGCTTTGAGGGTCTCATCGCCCGGGCAGCCTACTTCCGGGCCGCTCTGCACGCCCAGCTGGCCGACAAGGGAATCGCCCGCCCCGACTTCGCCGATCGTGCCACCCGGTTCATCCCGGCGCTGGACCGTCCGAGCCTGGTCGCCCAGGGCGTCGAGTTCGGTCTGCCCATCGACAAGACCCGCGACACCGACATCCAGAGCCTTCAAGAGGTCGTACTCTACGGCCTGCGCGGCGTCGCCGCCTACGCCGACCACGCGGCGATTCTCGCCCAGGAAGACCCGGCGGTCTACGCATTCATCCAAGAAGCGCTCGCCAAGATAACCGACACTTCTCTGGGTCTGGACGACTGGGTGGGCTTGGCGCTCGAGACCGGCAAGATCAACCTGCGCGCCATGGAGCTACTCGACGCCGGCAACACCTCCACTTACGGCCATCCGGTGCCAACGCCCGTGCCCCTGGGCCACAAGGCGGGCAAGGCCGTACTCATCTCCGGGCACGACCTCAAGGACCTGGAGGAGCTTCTCAAGCAGACCGAGGGCAAGGGCATCAACATCTACACGCACGGCGAGATGCTGCCCACGCACGCGTATCCCGAGCTCAAGAAGAAGTACTCGCATCTGTATGGGCATTTCGGCACAGCATGGGTGAACCAGCAGGCCGAGTTCCCCTACTTCCCGGGCGCCGTTCTCCTGACCACCAACTGCCTCATGCCCCCGCGCAAGGAGTACAGCAGCCACGTGTTCACGACCGGTCTGGTCGGGTTCCCGGGGGTGCGGCACGTCACCAACGACGACTTCTCTCCCGTGATAGACAAAGCCCTGGAGCTCCACGGCTATTTGGACGACGACCACGAAGCCGGCGTTGTGTGGACCGGCTTCGGCCGCAATGCCATCTTGGGTGACCATCCGGGCGGCAAGGTCTCCGACGTCATCATCGACCACATGAAGAAGGGCAAGATCAAGCACTTCTTCCTGGTCGGCGGCTGCGACGGCGCCCACCCCGATCGCAATTACTACAACGATTTCGTCGAGCAGGCCCCCAAGGACACGGTCGTGCTGACCCTGGCCTGCGGCAAGTTCCGCTTCTTCGACATGGACCTCGGGTTCATCGACGGCATCCCGCGGCTGGTCGACGTCGGCCAGTGCAACGATGCCTACTCGGCCATCCAGATAGCCGCTGCATTGGCCGAAGCCTTCGACTGCGGCGTGAACGACCTGCCCTTGTCGCTGGTTCTCTCCTGGTACGAGCAGAAGGCGGTGTCGATCTTGCTGAGCCTGCTCCATCTGGGGATCAAGAACATCCGCATCGGGCCGAGCCTGCCCAACTTCATCTCCCCGAACGTGCTGAACGTGCTGGTGGAGAACTTCAGCTTGACTCCGATCACCACGGCCGAGGAAGACCTCAAAGCCATACTCGGGGCCGCGTAGGCCTCAGGAGCCCACTACAAGGTGGTGGGCGGGCCTTCCCCCGCCCACCACCCATCTATAAAATCCGCACGATATGACCAGCCACCGCTCCACGCAAGGAAGGTTCGCGGGCCCGCTCCTGGCTGTGGGGGCGGCCGTCGCATTCGCTCTGAGCATCCCCTTGGGCAAGCGGCTCCTTGACGACATGTCGGCCTTCACTCTTTCGGGCCTGCTCTATCTTGGAGCCGGATTGGGCATCACGGCGTACCGGCGTCTTGCCGAGCGAAACGAGCCGGCCTCCAACAATGATGCGGCCCAACGGGGTCGGAACACCGCGTTCCTGGCTGCGGCGATCGCGTCGGGTGGAGTAGCCGCACCCCTGCTGCTGTTCTGGGGTCTTTCTTCCACTCCGGCCGTGGTGGCATCGCTTCTCCTGTCTCTGGAAGTGATCCTCACGGCCGTCATCGCGCGGCCGTTCTTCCACGAGCATATAGCCCTGCGGGTATGGGGAGCGGTCGCGCTCATGGCTGCCGCGGTCGCGATGCTGGGATGGTCGGGGTCCGGCTGGGCGTGGTCTACGGGGACCACCGCAGTAGCCTTAGCCACCCTTTTCTGGGCGCTCGACAACAATCTGACCCGAGAGGTCTCGGGTTATTCGCCTGCCCGGATTGCGCAGATCAAAGGGCTCGTGGCGGGAACGGTGAACCTGTCGATCGGGCTCGCCGTCTCGAAAGAGTTTCCCAATCTCACCTCGGCCGCGATAACCGCCGCTGTCGGGGCGATAAGCTACGGACTCAGCCTCGTCCTCTTCATACACTCGCTCCGTCTACTGGGTTCGGCCCGCACCGGATCGTACTTCGCGTCGGCGCCCTTGATGGCCGCGGTGTTCTCGGTGTTGCTGTTCCGGGAGTCCCTTACCTTGCGTCTTGGGGGAGCCTTCGTGCTAGTAGGCCTGGCCGGCGCACTTATGGTAAGCGAATCGCACGCTCACGAACACGCGCACGACGACCTCATGCATTCCCACTGGCACTGGCCGGACGAAGACCATCGGCACCAGCATCGATCGGTGTGACCCCGCACCCTCCGCCAGGGTCTCGGCGGTTCGGCCGCCGCCCCCCAGGGTAGGCTTGTGTCATGGCCACCCCTCGCATACCCCTCGACTCCGACGCGCTGCGCGCGAATGTCGCGGGGACCGCCCAAGAGGTCACCATCCCCGCCCAATACCTGCCCCTGCTCAAAGCTGTAGAGGGATATCACGGCGTGCAAGAGCCGCTGCGGGAGACTCTCCTCGAGTACTTCCACGGGTTCCGTAGCGCCGGCGTCGTCATCGACGGTCTCCAGACCACGCTCCTACGCAACTGGAGCTACTTCGAGCGTTCTCCCGACCGCGCCCGGCTGTTCTCTCTTCTCGCCGGACTGGCCGTTGATCTGCTGGACGCCCCGCTCTCCGACGAACAGGCTTCCGCTCTGCTTCGCCAGGTGTTCACGTGGAGCGCCGCAGCCACCCGAGGCGCCCACGGACCCGAATACGCCGTCGCGCTACGCGCTGTGAGTGAGGTTCTGGCCGGCCATTTCGACCGATGGACGCTCCCGTTCCTCGAACGCGACCGCCTGCTGCGCGACCTCTTGGGAGCATTGCCCCTTGAGAGCCCGGTTATGGACGTCTTGTGCCGGCTCTACGCTCGAGTGCTGCACGCCGGCCACCAGCGCATCGCCGAGCGGCTCGACGTGATCGCATGGGCGCACGAACCGGACACGAGGCTGAACCACCCGTCAGAGTTGGCCCAGCACTTTGCTTCCCCCTCCCCGATCGAGACCTTCCCCGCGGGTGACCGCGATGTGCTCATGGCGGTTCCCACGTACTCCGATCTCCTTGACGCCGCCATCGGAGCCATCTTCCGGGTTCAGGATATCGAGGACCGCTTCATCATTTGCCTCTTCTTCCTCAAGGACGACACGCTGGGCTACCGCCAACACGAGGTGATGGTCGACCTGCTCGCCGTGGTCAAGAGCCTCATGGATCCCGCCCGGCACACCGACTTCCACCGGCTGCTCGAGCTACTCACTAGGTTTTTTCACCAGCACGAGGGGCTCTACCCGGAGATGCGCTTTCAGTGCTACGAGGCCATCGGGACGGCCGGCGGCCGCGCGGGGGCCACTCGCGCGGCCGACCACCTCATCGACGACCTGCTCTCGTGGCGCTTCCAGTACCCCGACATCCACGGCGCCACCGACGAGTGGCAGACCGTCGCGAACCCATTCCATCTGCCAAATATCCGCTGTTGGATGCGGATCGTCGAGTCGAACCCCGCCCTGTACGAGCGGCTGGCGGCCGCTCTCAACGTGCAGCTCAGGCTGGGCGGCGTGTTCATCAACGACACCGACCTCTTCCAGCGCGACGTCAGCCGTTTTCTGGCCGCGGACATCCGCCCGATCTACTTCGTAGCCAAGCAACTGCTGCGGTCGTTCCCGGTCTATTTCAACGAAGTGGGGGCCGAGGGCGAGCTGCGCTCGGTGTCGACCGAGGTAGACGAGCTGTGCGGCCGGCGCGACACCCTGCTGCACTTCCTGCGGAAGCAGTCGCACGCCGAGTCGTCTAACCGATTGATGGACTTCAGCCAGGCCGTGCTCGACTACTGGCGCACTCTGGATCCTTCGGCACTCTCCCCCTATCTGTCCGAGAACACCCTGGCCGCCGTGCGGGCGGAGCGGGCTTGGGCGGAAGGACCGCACCGGGTGCTGTCTGATGGCGACGGAGTGACGACGGTCGCCGAGCCGGACGGCAACGCGGCAGACGGCGGCCTTGCCCCCGGCGACGCAGAGGACGGTG
>CAZDGO010000138.1:0-6371 GCA_964504825.1 uncultured Gaiellales bacterium | reverse complement strand
GCTGGCCGGCGCTTGAGCAGGTTGTTGGCGAAGATCCGGTGGCGCTTGGTCTTCGGGCTCTTGAGCGCCGCCTGCTCATGTAACGCCCAGCCGGTCTCGTCGATGTTGACCGCAGCAACGTGCCCGCACACGAAGATTCGGCATGGGTACGCAGCTTCGGCTGGGGTAGGATATCCAAGTCTCACCCCCGATCAGGGAGACGGACATGGACGAACCGGATACCACCGGCGGGCCCCCGGCGGACGGGGCAAACGTCGCCGAAGACGAAACGTGCAAGCTGAACGACTGCTCGTGCACCGGCAAGAACATCGGCAAGTTCACGTCACCGGCTGCCCTCCTGGCCATCGCCGAGGCGGGATGCCTGAGTGGCTACGACATCGCCGAGCGCCTGCGTAGCATGCCCCTTGGCGGCGAGACAGGGCCGGACACGGGCGGTCTCTACCGGACTCTGCGGCGCATGGAGCGCTTCAACCTAGTGACCTCGACGTGGGACACCGAAGGCGGGGGCCCCGCCCGCCGGCTCTACAGCCTGACCAACCTCGGCGATCTCTGCCTGGATCGCTGGGCTGAGACGCTCAAGACACACCGGGACGCACTAGACGGCTACCTGGCCGACTACAAGCGTTTTCGCGCCACAGAGCAGGCCCGCGAGGCTGCTCTCACTGGCGAATCGCTCAGCAGCGAGTAGCAGAACCGCCGAGCTCAGCCGAGCGGGCGGCCCCCGCGTCCTGGACCCGCCCTGCCGTCACGTTCCGTACGCGGCCACGCCCGAGGAGCGCCTTGTACACCACGGCAGCCACGATCGCCCCAACCAGCGGAGCCGTGAGGTAGATCCACAGCGCACCCAACTCTCCGGATACCAAGGCGGGGCCAAGAGAACGCGCAGGGTTCATCGAAGCCCCCGTGAGCGGACCGGCCCACATGGCTTCCAACGCTACCACCCCGCCGATTATGATCCCCGATAAGCGACGTTGTCCCGCAGGTCCCGACACCGCCGCCATCACCGCAAGCATCAGGAAGCCGGTCAGCAACACTTCAAGCCCGAACGACTGCCAGACCCCCGCAGTCGGGAGCGTGGCTCCCACCGACGCCACCGGCCCGATGATCTCCCGCAACGCGACCGCCGCCGTGATCGCACCCGCGCACTGGGCCGCCACATACGGCGCCACCCGGCTACACGGAAAATGCCCGGTAACCGCCAACGCCAGGGTGACAGCCGGGTTGATGTGCGCTCCAGACACGCCGCCGAAGATGTAGATGCAGGCCATCACGACCAACCCGAAGGTGAGCGCTACACCCGTGTGATCAGGCGCGCCGGTGGCAGCCGAGGTCATGACCGCCCCCGCACCGGCGAGAACCAAAGCAAAGGTGCCGAGTGCTTCGGCGATGTACGCCCGGGTGAGATATGTCCGCTCGACGTTCATGAGCCCCCGTACAGCTATGTGACCACGTCACATAGAGCAGGATAGCACAAACGTTTGGGCTACGCGGCTGCCCCATCCATCAGCTCGGCGAACTCACGGAACAGATACAGGCTGTCGTGGGGTCCGGGGCCGGCCTCGGGGTGATATTGCACGCAGAAAGCCGGTACGTCCAGCAGGCGGAGACCCTCCACTGTGCCGTCATTCAGGTTGAGGTGGCTCACCTGCACCCGGCCCGTATCAGAGCTGAGGACCATGGCCTCTGCCTCGATCGCCGCGAGGTCTCCCCCTCGCTCCAAAGTGGCCGACACCACCTGCGGCGGCAACACAGCGAAGCCGTGGTTCTGGCTGGTAATCTCGATGCGATCGCGAAAGTAGTTCTTGACAGGGTGGTTGATCCCGCGGTGGCCGAACCGCAGCTTATACGTGGAGAGACCGACGGCGAGTGCCATGAGTTGGTGGCCCAGACAGATCCCGAATATCGGCACCTTGCCGAGCAACTCCCTGATGCACTCCACCGCGTACTCCACCGGGGCCGGGTCGCCGGGACCGTTCGAGAGGAAAACGCCGTCGGGCTCCAGTGCCAGCACCTGGGCGGAGGTCCACGTGGCCGGCACGACCGTCACGCGACACGCCGCCTCGAGCAGGTTCTTGATGATGGACCGCTTGATGCCATAGTCGAACGCCACCACGTGGTAGCGGGCCCCCGTAGTGCTGTACGTGACTGGTTCGGGACAGGTCACGTTCCGCACCAGGTCGCGGCCGGTGAGCGACGGATACGCTCGGGTCTCTTCCAGGAGTGCGTTGACCTGCAGGTCGGCGCCCCCGGCCACGCACGCGGTCATGGCTCCCTTCTCGCGGATGTGGCGGGTGAGGGCCCGCGTGTCGATTCCGCCCACGCCCACGACGCCCCGGCCCTGCAACCAGCCGATCCACGGCTCGGGGCAGGTGCGGTTCCAATTGGTGTCCTTGATCTCGCGCACGACGATGGCCCGAGAGTGGACACGATCCGACTCCTGCAGGTGACCCGCGGCCCCATAGTTGCCGATCATCGGATACGTGAAGGTCACCATCTGACCGTGATACGAAGGGTCGGTGGTCACTTCCTGGTAGCCGGTCATCCCGGTGTTGAACACGATCTCACCGAAGATCTTGCCCGGCGCGGCAAAGCCGAATCCGGAGAATACGGCGCCGTCCTCGAGCACCACATAGCCCGGCGTCTCGCTCCTATACACCTAGCGCCCCTCTCTCACGTGCCGTCGCGACCCCTCGACCACCGTCAGGACCACTCTTCCTTGCACACGTTCTCCTAAGAATGCGGAGTTTCGGCTCTTGCCGGCCAGATCGCCGGGGCCGACCACCCACTGCTCGTCCAGGTCGGCCACGCAGAATCGTGCCGGCGCCCCCGTAGCCAGGCGAGGCTGATCGATGCCCAGGCACCGGCACGGCGCCGCCGACAGCGCATCGATCAGCCTGGCCAGCGAAAGCCGGCCGTCTGTGACGAGGCCGCCATACAAGGCCGCGAATGCGGTCTCCAGGCCCACCGTACCGAAGGGGGCGTCCTCGAAGGGCACTTCCTTCTCGTGGGGCGCATGTGGGGCGTGGTCGGTGGCTACACAATCGATGATGCCTTCGGCCAAGCCGGCCACCAACGCATCGCGGTCGGACGAGGATCGCAGCGGCGGGTTCATCTTGAGGTTCTGATCGAAGCTCCGCACCTGTTCATCGGTGAGAAGCAGATGGTGCGGCGAGACCTCGGCCGTCACCGGCAATCCCTCGTTCTTCGCCTGGCCCACCAGACGCACGCTGCCTCCGGCTGAAAGATGCTGGAGGTGAATGGGCGTCGCCGGAGTCGCAACTTCGCGGCAGGTATGACGCAGGACCTCGAGGGCTTGGGCGAGCGGCCCTGACTCCGCCACTCCTGGAATGCCGCGGATGCCCAGACGGGCGCTCCAGGAACCCTCATGCATGGCTCCACCAATTGACAGACTGCGGTCTTCCAGATGCAGCAGCACCGGCCGCCCGGTGCCCCGAAGATAGCGCAGTGCAGTGAGCAGCAGGTCGGAGTCGACCACCGGCAGCCCATCGTCCGAAAACGCCACCACGCCGGCATCGGCCAACTCTCGCAACTCGGCGAGTTCCTCACCCCGCAGCCCCCGACTGACCGCACCCACCTGCCCCACCAGCACGTCTGCTCCCAGGGTGGCCTGCTCGAGGATCCAGCTAGCCACTGGTCCGCAATCGACCGGGGGCGCTGTATTGGCCATGCCGACCACCATGACATATCCGCCGGCCGCCGCCGCCCGCGCCGCGGAGGCCACGTCTTCCTTGTACTCCTGACCGGGGGAGCGCAGATGCACGTGCATGTCGACGAACCCGGGGAAGACCGTGCAGCCCCGGTACGCCTCCAACACCTCGGCCCCGTCCGGCCGCGCCAGGTCGGGACCAACCGCGCTGATGCGCCCGCCACTGACTACCAGGTCGCCGACGGTATCGAGACCGAGCGAAGGGTCGAACAGGCGGACGGCGGAAAGGACGAAGCACTCGGGGGGCTGCGGGCGGCAGAGGAAGCGAGGGGTGGGCCCCACCAACGATGACGGCATCTGACGATCCTTCCGGTCTCACGGGACACTCGTAGAGCTCGTTTCATGGTATCACCAGGCTCAGTCCGGGTACCATAGACGGGAGTGAATGCCGTTGAAGATGCGCGCCGGGTCCCACCCGGCCGCTCAAAGGGAGGGCCCGTGAGCACGACCTGCTACAACTGTGGCACCGCGAACAGCGACGCGAACACGTTCTGCCGCACCTGCGGAGCGGCGCTGGGAAAGCTATCCGACCTGCAGCACTCCGGCATCCAGGCGGGAGCGGGTGAAGAGCGCACCCTGTGGGAGAAGGGCGACATCACGCTGACCACCCAGGCCGTCCTGATAGGCATGGACAGCGATTCGCCCGACGTCATCCCCCTCGAGACCATCTACGACGTCGTCCAGGAAGACCGCTGTGTCGTGCTGAAGGTCAAGGACGGCGACGACAAGTACTGCATGCTCGATGATCCCGGTGAACTGGCCGCCCTCATCAAAGATCAGATGCTCCGCGGCCGGCTGGCCCACGGGCGGCACGATGTGGGTTACACACCACCTGACTGAGTCGGCGCTCCCACAGCCGGGTGGGCGGCCGCTGCGCTCGCAACGTGGGCGGCGGCGTCACCGCCGCCCCGATGACCGACCCGCTTGCCGCCCGGCCGCAGAAACAAGAACCCGACGACTACCAGGTAGGCCCAATAGGCCACGACCTCCACAAGGCTGGGCGCGGCGTTGTAGCCCAACAGACCGTGGAGCACCGCCCCTACGCCCGCCCTATCGTCGAGGATCCCCCCGGCATCCCACAGACGTGCCACACCGACAGGCACGATCCCCACGGCCTGCAACTCGTCGATGCCTGCAGCCAGAAGGCCGGCGCCCACCACGACGAGCACTATGCCGGTGACCCGAAAGAAGGCCCCAAGATCGAGACGCACGCTCCCCCGAAAGAGAGCGTAGCCCAGAGCTACCGCTGCAACCAGTCCCAGAACGGCGCCCAGAGCCCCCGCCGAAGTGCTCGCCGACTTCAGCGAAGCGAACAGGAATAGCGCGGTCTCGAGTCCCTCCCGCAGCACCGCCGAGAAGGCCAGCAACCCGAGGGCCCAACCAGAACCCACCGCCGCTGCTCCGGCCACTTTCGCATCCATCTCCGCGGCCATCCGCCTGGCCTGCCCTCGCATCCAGAACACCATGAACGTGAGCACCGCCACCGCCACCAGACTGGCGACTCCAGCTACGGTCTCCTCGACCTCCTCGGGGAGGCTGCCGACGACGAGCGTGAACACGAGGCCCGCGGCGAGGCTGACGCCGACGGCCGAGATGACTCCGTACCATACCGAGCGCACTAGACCCCCCGCGCCCGCTTTGCTCACCGCAGCCAACACCAAACTCACGATCAGTGCCGCCTCGAGTCCTTCCCTCAGTGTGATCATGAACGATGAAAACACGCCCGCCTCCATTAGAGCACTAGGTGCCCCTATTTGGCCTAGATAATTCCCCGCCTTAGGCTACCCTAATCTACAGTTCTAAACAAGGCCTTCTTGAGCGGTCTCGGCAGGAAGAGGCTCCCCTGGGTGCGGCGCAAGCACGTGATACAAGATCGCCATGCGCACCGCGAGACCCGATTCCACCTGGTGCAGGATCAACGATCTGTGGTCGTCGGCCAGATCGCCGGTGAGCTCAACACCCCGGTTGATGGGCCCGGGGTGCATCACCCTCTGCCCCGGGCGGAGCCGTCGCGGCGATAGGCCCCATACGCGGCTGTACTCGCGCAGGCTGGGCACGGGCGGCACCACGCCTTTGGCCCGCTCGAGCTGCATGCGCAGGAGGTAGACCACATCCACGTCGTGCAGCGCATCCAGGTCATGGTAGACGGGAACGCCCCACTGCTCGATGCCCGGCGGCATGAGGGTGGGCGGGCCCACCAGACGCACGTCGATACCCATCTTGCGGAAACCGAAGATGTTGGATCGGGCCACGCGGCTGCGCAACACGTCGCCGACGATGGCCACCTTGAGCCCCTCGAGCTGCCCATAGACTCGGCGCAGACTGTAGAGATCGAGGAGACACTGCGTCGGATGCTCCCCCGAGCCGTCACCGGCGTTGACCACCCGGGCGTTCGTGTAGCGGGTGGCCATCTGACACGCGCCCACCCGATCGTGGCGCATCACCAGAATGTCGGGGCGGTAGCTCTCCAAGGTGAGGATGGTGTCTTTGAGACTCTCCCCCTTACTTACGCTGGAGCCGGAGGCTTTGATGTTCACCACGTCGGCGGAAAGCCGCTTGCCGGCCAGCTCGAACGAGGTCAAGGTGCGGGTGGACGCTTCGAAGAACAGGTTGATCTGCGTACGACCGCGCAGCGTGGGCACTT